>DASPJG010000705.1:0-2422 GCA_035628755.1 Pyrinomonadaceae bacterium | reverse complement strand
AGAGATCGCCGCACAGAGACTTGAACGATATTCAAGTCTCCGCCCGTCCTCCGCGCGCTCTCTGCCTGCGCGGGTGAATGACTTAAGACGCGGTTAACCCTCGCTCTGCAAGTTTGTCTGCGGGGGATTTGTGGCGGCGGTAGTCGTCGGCGCGGCGGCCTCGTCGGGCTTGAGCAGGCTGGCGACGATGCCTTCGTCCCTGCCGCGATGTTCGAGCCAGTGACGGTAGCCGACGGAGATGATGGCGATGACGGGGATGGCGAGGAAAATTCCGGCGACGCCCGCGAGTTCCGCGCCGCTGAGGATGGCGATGATAACGGCGAGCGGGTGAAGGTGTATGCCCTGACCGATGATGCGCGGGTAGGTCACGTAGTCGTGGATGATGCGCAGGACGGCGAGAAAGATGAAGACGCCAAGAGCCTGCCCCGGCGAGTGAAAACTTGAGACCGCCACGGCCAGCACGCCCACCGTGAGCGGCCCCGCCAGCGGGATAAATTCCAGAAACCCGGCGAGGATGCCGAGGACGAGCGCGTAAGGCACGCCGATCAGGATGAAACCGAGCGTGCAGATAACGCCGATCAAAAGGCACGCGATGAGTTGCGCGCGGATGTAGGCGGCGAGCGTGCTGTTGACATCCTGAAACAGTTCGTCGCCGCGCCAGCGGATGCGCCCGCGCGGGAGCATCTGCAAGGCGGTGCGGCGGAAGCTGTCCGCGTCTTTCAACAGGAAGAAGGCGAGAATGGGAATCAAGACCAGCCACGGCGCGTAGCCGAGCGCGAAAGTCGCCGTGGTGACGGCGGTGCTTTGCACGTATGCGCTGACTGTATGGATAGTTTCCGAGACGGTTTCCTTGACGGACTCGCGTGCAGGCGAGGGGAGACGTTGGTAGAACCGCTCCAGCTTCTGCGTGCTGTCCGAGAGGGTTTTCGAGTAGGTGGGCGCTTGCCGCCCGATCTCCGTTATCTGTTCGCCGACTTGCGGGAGCAGCAAGTAGACCGCAAGGCCACTGCCGCCGAAGATGACGAGATAGACGATGCCGATGGCGAGCGTGCGCGGGATGAGATGCTGTTGTTTGCCCCCGCGCAACCAGACGGGGCGGTGGACGAGTTCGACGAGCGGCGCGATCAGGTAAGCGAAAAAGATCGAGAGCACGAGCAGCAGGATGACGCCTTCGAGCATGTACAACGCCCAGATGATCGCCCCCACGCCGAGCACGATCAAGATCAGGCGCAGCACCGCGCGCGTCTGCGGCCATGAAGCCTCCGCCGCCGCCACCGCCGCCGTCTCCGCGGCTTCTTCCACCTCTTGTTTGTGTTCGCTCTTCCGCTCAGCCATAACGATAAAGGGGCGCGGAATGAGGGACGAATGAAAGCGCGCAAGGTCGTTGCACGGCTTTACTTCTCATTTCTCGCCCCTCGTCCCTCGCCCCTGCCCTTCAGTCGTCTTCGATGTCGTATTCGTAATGTTGGAGGTGCGGGGCGGAAGGCTCATAGACGAGGCCGCGCCATTCGTCGCTGGCGTTCATGAGTTGGAGCGCGGCGAGCGGTTGCGCCGGGTTGCGCTCAATGCGCAAGACCTCGACCACCGCCGACACCTTCGGCGCGCCCTCGCGCATCACCGCGAGTTGCACGCGGCTGCCCACGTCCGGCAACTGCTCCAGATGCACCAGCGCGCCCGTTGGCCCGACGTTCTCCGTCTGGCCGTCAACGACGACGTGCTCGCCCGATGCGCCGTCATCCCACTCGGCGCGCACCGGCAAACTGATCACATAACGCGGCCCTGTTCGCTGCTCGGTCTGGTAGTGTTGAGACATAAGCTAAAACAGTGGCGGGCGACAGGAAAAAGCCGTGAATCGTGAATCGTGAATAGAGAAGAACCGGATTTCATCTATTTACGATTCACGATTCACGATTTACCTTCTTCTCCCATCACCCGTCACCTCCTTTCTATTCTTCTTCCTGCGCACGCAGTTTTTCGAGTACGGAGAAATCTTCGAGGGTCGTCGTGTCGCCAGCGACCGCGCCGCTCGACGCGATTTCCCGCAGCAGGCGGCGCATGATCTTGCCGGAGCGCGTTTTCGGCAGCATGTCCGTAAACCTGATCTCGTCCGGTCGCGCCAACGCGCCGATCTCTTTCGCGACGTGACGCCGCAACTCCTCTTTCAACTCGTCGGAGGTTTGCCGCGAGCCTTCGAGCGTGACGAAGGCCACGATGCCCGACCCCTTGAGTTCGTCCGGTCGCGCGACGACCGCCGCCTCCGCGACCGCCTCGTGCGAAACGAGCGCACTCTCGATCTCCATTGTGCCCAGACGATGCCCGCTTACATTAATGACATCATCAACGCGCCCCATTATCCAGTAATAACCGTCGCGGTCGCGCCGCGCGCCATCGCCCGCGAAATAGACGACGTCAATTTCCGACC
>DASPJG010000704.1:0-3041 GCA_035628755.1 Pyrinomonadaceae bacterium | reverse complement strand
CGCCGAGTTTGAAAGGCGGCAGCATCTTTGCGAGCGCGCCGCCCGCGCCGCTCAACACGACGCCGAAACGCAGCAGCACGACGCGAATCCCGGCGGCCTTCGCCGCGCCCGTCGAGGCTTCCCACTCGCGGCACACGCCCGCCAGAAAATCCGCGCCCGGCTCGCTCGCCTCCGTCAAAGTTTCCTCACCGCGATTGCCGTAGTAGCCGACCGCCGAGGCGGAGAGCAGGACGCGCGGCGGCGCATTCAACTTCGCCAGCGTCTCGGCAAGGAGAGTCGTGCCCTGCACGCGGCTCTCGTGGATGCGCTGCTTCTTCTCTTCCGTCCAACGCCCTTCGGCTATCGGGTCGCCCGCCAGATGAATGGCCGCGTCGTGTCCTTCGATTTCCGGCGCGTCCAACTCTCCGCGCGCCGGATTCCACAGAACTTCGCGTGCGCCGTCCGCGCGCCGTGCGTGCGCCGCTCCGCGCACCAGACACGTCACCTCGTCGCCGCGCCCGATGAGCGCGCCGACGAGCGATGAACCGATCAATCCGCTCGAACCCGTCACGATGATCTTCATCAAGGATGCTCCTTCGCCGTTCGGAATCGCAGACTTATACCACGCACAAATGACAAGTCGCGAGAGAAACGTTTGCAGGCGTCGCCGCCTTTCTCAAACGTCCCTCTCGCGACCGGGATCGCTCTTGCGGGCAGAGTTGGTGATCGTTAGCTCGTCGGTTGCTGCGCGCCGTGGCGTCGCCTCTTGCGCGCCGCGCGCCACTTGCCCGCGCCCTCCTGCACGAGCGCAAACAGCGTCGCGCGGTTCTCGGCCACCAGTTTGAGCCACGCCCACTTGCTCATCTGCGGGAAGTAGATGCCGCGGAAGAAGAGGCGCGCGACGAGGTGGCTGATCCTGACCTCGACCGGCTTGTCCTTGATCGCCTGCATGGCCTCGGCGTTTCGCTCCGGGCTGTAGGAAGTAGTCCACGCCTGATTGACTTCGTTGCGCGCCTCTTTGATCGACATCTTGAGCGGCGCGTGCGCCATCTCGAAGGGCGCGAAGTCCATCCAGTGGCGCGGGCGCGCGAGCCTGCCCGAAGCGGCGAGGCGGTCGTAGAGAGGGGTGGCGGGAAACGGCGTGAGTTGGCCGAAGACGGGCAGCCCCGGCGGCCAACTGTGTATCTCCGCGAGCGTGCGCGAGGCGACGCCGGGCGTATCGTTGTCCATGCCGAAGATAAAAGAGGTGATGGCGTAGACGTTGCGCTCGGCGAGCCGCCGCAAGACCGCGCCATACTCGCCGGGCTTGCTGAAGTTCTTGTTCACGTCGGCCATGTTGGCCGGATCAATCGACTCCATGCCGATGAAGACCCACTTGCCGCCCGACTCGGCGATCAAGTCAACGAGTTCTTCGTCCTTCAACAAGTTCGCGCTGATCTGCGCGACCCACGGCAGTTGCGCGTTGGCCGCGATCATGTCGCGCAGAAGCGACTTCGTGCGTTTGACGTTGATGGCGAAATTGTCGTCAATGAAGAAAACAGCGACCTGCCCGCCGTCTTTGCGCGCGCGCGCTTTGAGGCGGAGGATTTCGTCAACGACCGATTCGTTGGAGCGAAAGCGGATCGAGTCGCCGAAGAAGCCCGTCACGGTGCAGAACTCGCAGCCGTAAGGGCAGCCGCGCCCCGACTCAATCGGGATCACGCGAAACGTGCCCCAGCCGCCGCCCATGCGTTCGAGCAACGGGCGCGCGATCTTCGGCACGAGGTTGAATTGATCGAGGTCGAGCGTCTCCCACGGAATCTGCGGATAAGGTTGCAAATTCGGCTTTTTATCCTTCCCGGCTTCGTCCACCGGCAGATAAATGTCCTGAAGTTCGCCCCGCGCCGCGTCTTCGACGATGCGCGGCCAGGTCTCGTCGGCCTCGCCGAGCGCAACGGCGTCGGCGTGCCGCTGGCCGCCGTCGCGCCCGAGAGCTTCGTCCGGGCATTCCGTGACGTGCGGCCCTCCCATCACGACCTTGACTCCGGCGGCGCGCAAAGCGTCGGCCATGCGGTAGGCTTTCGCCACCATGCGCGTCATCGCGCCGATGCCGACCAACTCGATGCCCTGCTCGCGCACGTAGGCCACCAACTCCTGCTCGTCCATCGCGTGCGCGTTGCCGTCAACGAGCAGGACTTCGTGGCCGGGCGGCGTCAGCGTTTGCAACAAGAACATCCAGAGGTGCGGCATAAAATTGCGGGTCACGCCGTTGTCGGGGTTATATAACAGTATTTTCAAGCGTCTCTTTGCTCCCTTCGAGAAACAGGACAGTAGTTCTTAACCTTTAATTGAAATGATGGCCGGAATAAACAGCAGACGGCACGCAGGGGAGTTTGGGGACTCACAGCCTCATGTCGAGCGGTGAATTTTCGGCGGGAGTATAACAGAAGTTGTACGCTCGCGTACAATACTCGCCGCCCGGCTATTTTTGAGTTATCCCTCCGGCTCTCCGCGAAAACCGGATGCAGGGTAGCACAAAAAGGCTCGACCGATCCCCAGCGCGCGTCTGCCAACCGCGCCCATGCCGCCCGCACGAGGCGATTTCCGACGCGCCGCGAGACGCGCCGAGAAAAGTTAGTGACCGCAGCTACATCCGCGGAGTATGATGCGCGCGTATCTCATTTACCAAAATGACGACGCTCTGCCAACGTCCATTGACGACCAAGCCGGGGATTTTCGATTGCCACGCGAGGTAGCCCCGTTTCGTGTATTTCTCCAGCCTCTCCACAATTTGCCTGCTCTGCGCGCTCTGCCTCATGCAAGCGGCTTGCGGCGGCGCGTCTCAAGCGCACGCGCCTGCCGCTCCGACTTCCACGCCGAGCGCGCCTGCCACACACGAGCGCGCCGCGCCCGTCGTCGGCTCGATTGACGCAGACGACGACGGCATCCCCGGCCGCGCCGAATTGCGCGCCTACGGCGACCGCGAAAATTTCCGCCGCTGGTTCACCGCCCTCGCCGAGATGCAGTTTTACGAGATGAGCAAACAGTGGAACGCCGAGCAGCGCGATTGCGCCGGGCTGGTG
>DASPJG010000703.1:0-2716 GCA_035628755.1 Pyrinomonadaceae bacterium | reverse complement strand
GTCGTGCGCCCGCCCGCGCGCGACGCACTCTATCATCGTTTTGACAACGAACTGTTCGACGCGCTGCTCGAACACCTGCGTGCGCAACGAGACGCACGCATCGTCCTGCTGGCGCGCACCCGCGCGCAGCGAGAGGAGTTCGGCGCGCGGCACGGGAGCGGGAATGTCATCATGCCGCGAGCCGCGCTCGACGGGGCGACGCTCATCGCCGCCGCCGATCTGGTGGTGAGCGCGGGCGGCACGATGAACCGCGAAGCCGCCGCACTCGGCGTGCCCGCCGCCACCGTCTACGCAGGGGAGTGGGCGGCGGTGGACGAAGAACTCGTCCGCGAAGGCCGGCTCACGCGCATCCGCACGCAAGCGGACATACGCGCGTTGCCGGTGGTTAAGAAAGATGCCGCCAACGCGCGTCGCGCCAGAGGCGTGCGCGCGCAAGTGGCAGACATGATTTTAGAGTGACGAACCGGATGAAGATGAATCGTGAACCGTCAATCGTGAATAGAAGAAACCTGTCTTAAACTGTTCACGATTGACGGTTCACGATTCACTGCTTTTAAATCTATGCGCGTTGAGCGATTCGACAAGTTGAGGGTGGCGGCCAGCGCGGTGCGCGCCGAGGGGCGCGCGCCGCAATGGGTGTTGCCGTCGGTGAAAATCGCGCTCGTCGCGGCGGACGCGCTCGTCGCAGCGGCATCGTTTCTGGCGGCGTTCTATTTACGTGAAGGCCAGCACGTCATCGCGGAGTGGAGCGCGGGAGGGCGCATCGTCTGGAGCGAGGAGTTTGCGCCCTACGCGGCGGTGCTGTTGTTCGTCGTCCCGGTGCGCGTGCTCGCTCACGCTTATTACGATCTCTATAAACTGCGCGGCGAATTTTCTTACGTGGACGACATGCTGCGCGTCTTTAAGGCGACCGCCGTGGCCTCGCTCTTGATCGTCGCGGTCGCGTTCCTGTATCGCGGCGGGACGACCTTTCGCGCGTTCTCCTACTCGCGCGCCGTCTTCGCGCTCGATTTCGCGTTCGCGCTCGCGGCGTTTGGCGCGCTGCGCATGGGCGTGCGCGGGGCGCAGGCGGCGGTCAGGCGCGTGGGCGTGAATTTGATCCCGACGCTCGTCGTCGGGCGCGGCGCGGAAGCGAGCCTGTGCATCCGGGAGATGCGCGAGCGGCCTGAGTTGGGCTACCGCGTGATCGGTGTGGTGGAGAAGGGCGCGATTGATAAGAACGTGCCGGAGACTTTCGAGGGCGTGCCGGTCGTTGGCAGCATCGGCGAACTGGCCGAGACGATCCGCGAGACGGCGGCCAACGAAGTGATCGTCGCCGATGCGGGCGTTTCCGGCGACGTGTTGTTCGACGTGATGATGCGCGTCGGGCGCAGGCGCGGCGTCGAGTTTCGCATCGCGCCGAGTTTGTTCAACTGCCTGCCGCGCAAGACCGAGATCGATCAGATCGGCGCGATGCCGATGATCCAACTGTTCCGCGAGCCTCTGTCGAGCACGGCGCGCGTCGTCAAACGCAGCACGGACATCCTCGTCGCCTCGTTCGCGCTGCTCCTGCTCTCGCCGCTCTGGCTCGTCATCGCCGCGCTCATCAAGCTGGACTCGCCGGGCGGCGTCTTCTACAAGCAGGAGCGCGTCGGGATGGACGGGCGCATCTTCCTCTTTCTCAAATTCCGCACGATGCAGACGGGCGCGGACGATGCCGCGCACCGCGACTACCAGCGCAAGTACATCGCCGGGCAGGCCGAGACGAATCTGGGCGACGATGTGCGACCCGTCTACAAACTGCGCACAGACCCGCGCGTGACGCGCGTCGGGCGCGTGCTCCGGCGTTTGAGCCTCGACGAGTTGCCGCAATTGCTGAACGTGCTCAGGGGCGACATGAGCGTCGTCGGGCCGCGCCCGCCCATCCCTTACGAAGTCGAGGCGTATGAGTTGTGGCATCGCAAGCGGCTCGACATGAAGCCGGGGTTGACGGGCTTGTGGCAGGTGTCGGGTCGCAACCGCCTCTCGTTCGAAGAGATGGTGCGGCTCGATCTCTTCTACATCGAAAACTGGTCGCTCCTGTTAGACCTCAAGATCATCCTCCGCACGCTGCCCGTCATGCTGCGCGGCGACAACGCTTATTGACGCCGCGGCCATGTTGAAAAGCTGCATCGCCGGGGCGAGCAGCGGGCGCGACGAAAGTGGAGGCGAGCTGGACAGGAAACCACCAACGCTATGAGCCTTTCTGCGACGCGCGCAGCCGGAGCGCAAGGCATTGACACCGGCACGAAGCGCGGCGCGTTTATTATCTGGGTGGAACGCGTGCTCGCCGCATGCCTGTTCCTGCTGGCCTTCTGCGCGCCCCATTCGATTGCGGGGACGCAGATCGCTTGGGGCGTGGGGCTGCTGGCGTGGCTGGTGCGTTTAACTTTGCGCCCCCGCCCGCGCCTCCATCGCACGCCCGTAGACTACGCCCTGCTCGGTTTCTTCATCCTCACTTTCGTCTCCGCGCTCGCCTCCTACGACCCCGACGTGAGCATCGGCAAATTGCGCGCGGCAAGCCTCTTCACCATCGTCTATCTCGTCGCCGAAAACGTCTCGACGCGGCGCACGCTCCGCCTGCTGGCCTTCACGCTCATCGCTTCGTGCATGTTCAACGTCGTCTACACGCTCGGCCAGCGCGCCGCCGGGCGCGGCGTGAAAGTGACCGCGCTCGCGCCGGACAGCCCCTTGCGCG
>DASPJG010000702.1:0-5411 GCA_035628755.1 Pyrinomonadaceae bacterium | reverse complement strand
CGGACGCTCGCGCATGGTTCAAACACTGCGGCTATGTCTTACACTGAATCGAAAACCGCTCTATGACGCGGCAGGGGAGGCTTTTGGTTGGAAATTATTACTCTGGTGCGAGGTTATGAATCAGCAACGCTTTATCTGACTTAAGGCTGACTTTCTTGAAGAAGTGTGGATAAGGCGTGGGGATAAAATTGGCGTGTCGCTCGCGCTTTCAGATTGCTTCGAGCCTGATGCTGAATACTGCCAGTTATCTTAGATCGAGTAGGACAGTTCCGTTGTCGTCGGCGATCTCCTACGTGCCTTGCGGGGATGAAACGTGCGCTGTGCACGTTTCATCCCCGCAGGTAACTCGCGTCGGCTCATCAACCGACTAAATCCTGTATAAGGATTCGCTCTTTCCGTTGCGATTACCCGGCGACACGGCCATAGGTATCGCAGTGCCGCCTGAAGCGCGCCGCTTACTTGCTTCGAATGCCGATGCGTTTTTGCACGAGTTTTTCAACCTCAAGCGGCACGCCTTCGGCTTTCGCCTGACGAATGAACTCAGTGTCGATATTGAAAATTCGCATTTTGACCAAGTCCTCGACCGAAAGATCGGTCAAGCCCTCGCCGCGAGCTTGAGTGATAAATTCCGGCGTGACTTTAAAAATCTGCATCTTGACGATGCTTTCAAACGACTCTTTGCCAAACCCCATCTGAGCCGCTTGACTGACAAAGTCAGCGTCTATTTTGAAAATCCGCGCTTTGACCAGTTCCTCCATGCCGAGGTTCGGGAAGCCGCTCGCTTTCATCTCGCGCATGAATTTCGAGTCAACTTTAAAAATCGCCGCTTTGAACAGGTCGTCCACGCCGAGCTTGCCGAAATCCGCGGAGAGCAGATCATCGGCTAGAGCCGTCGTCACGTTCAGCGTCGTCGCCGCGAACAGTCTATCCTCGAAGTCGTGCCCGTCTTCGGACTTTGGTGATTTTTCAAAATCGAAGCCCCGACTTTTCATCGCCGAAACGAAATTCTGATTTCCCCTGAAGCGGAAAGTGCCGGAACCCTTTCCGTTTTGAAATGCGCCCTCGCAATCAATCGTCCCGGCTTCGCGCACGAGGCTGAATTTGGCCGCGCCGTTGCTTGAGACCTGCTCGCGGCTCAAACCTTGCAACTCGGCAAAATCATAGGTCGTGCCCATCTGGTTCTTGCCGCCTTTTTCGTGGCGGCGTTCAAAAGAGAGATAGATTTTGTCGGGTTCTTCAGCCTTGATAGAAGCCGTCCACGTGCCTGAGATCGCGCTCTGTGCGAAGACTGAGGTTGAACCGGCGACGATGACCAAAAGGGTCAGGCTAAAAGCCGCGCGCGTCAAAAGTTGCAAGTGTTTGTTCATAGCAGCACTCCTCGGTTTAATTGCACTACAAAAAGTAAACACCGCAGGGCGGGGAATTGTGGCAGAAATTTGCAAGCGCATCTCGGGGATAGTAAATGAGCGGCGCGTCCGAAAATGAATACCTGTACCGACGCGCCGACGGAGCCGCCCATCAAAGCGAATTCGGAGCGAGCGGGCAGCATGACTCCTGTCTCGGGCGCGGTCGCAGCCGAGTCGAGTTATGGATTCAGTGTATCGAGCAGTTGAGAAGTAACAACGAAAATGTGATAAAGCGAGAGATGAGGGTGACGAATGCAGGGATAGGCGTGATAAGCGTTGAATAGCCCTCTGCCCGGTCTCATGCTCATGGCGCGGCTAATGTGCGTTAGACGCTTCAGGGCGCACTGCGCCGACCGGCATCGCCCGGGGCGCAGTATGTCGTTTCCGTTCATCGGCGGATAGAAGGGGCGGCGACTGATCTTGTAGGATACGGAATTATAAAGAACTGGAAAGAGCATGCAGCTTACGCGACGACAGTTGTTGGGCATCGGGTTCGGCATGATCACCGCGCCGGGGTTGGCGACGTGTCGTACCGAGCGATCAGGGGGAGAGATACTGGTGCAACAAGATGGACGAAAGTGGCAGGAGCGCAAGGGAGTTTTGCTGGCGCGCCCGGGCAAGGTAGATAAAGATTCACCCACCGGAGAGCGGAAGCTAAAACTCGACGCCCGGCGTGACGGGCTGCTGTATGTGCCGCCCGGATACCGCAAGGATAAACCGGCTCCGTTGGCGCTCATGTTTCACGGGGCGGGCGGCGATGCGCGTCATGGCCTGTCGCTTCTGCGGAGTTTCGCTGACTCTGCGGGGCTGATCCTGCTCGCGCCCGATTCTCGCCGTCAGACCTGGGACGTGATCATCGGCGATTACGGCGCGGATGTCGCCTTCATTGATAGCGCGCTGGAGCAGACCTTTGGCCGTTACGCTATTGATGAGAAGCGCATCGCGTTCGGGGGCTTTTCCGACGGGGCTTCTTACGCGCTCTCGCTCGGCATAACCAACGGCGACCTTGCCACGCATGTGATCGCTTTCTCGCCCGGCTTCATGGCTCCAACCAGACAGCAGGGACAACCGCGCATCTTCATTTCTCACGGGACGCAGGATCGGGTGCTGCCGATTGAGCATTGCAGCCGGAGAATCGTACCGCAGTTAAAACGCAGCGGGTTCGACGTGCGATACCGGGAGTTTGAAGGGCCGCACACGATCCCGACAGAGATCGCGCGGGAGGCGGTGGATTGGTTCAAGGGGTAAAAAGGCTCGCAACGTAATAAAGCCGTCTCATTGAATCAAAGGCCGCGCCGGGCATGTGCACCCGGCGCGGCCTTTGGTTCTGACTATGTCAGAGAATTATCAACTGAGGCGAAAGAGAATTAAGCCCCCATCCTTTGAAAGCTAGCCTTCGAGACCTGATTTAGCCATTATCGTCGTGACGTAACCAGCCATTATCTGTGCGTCCCTGAAGGCGGCCAGTAAATCGTGCCCCCACCCGGCATTGAACTTGTCGAGATTTGCCGTTAACTGGTCGTCGAACTGAGCGACCATTGTCTCGATTTTATCGGGAGGCGTCTTTCTCAAGGTCGTAACAATGGCTGAAAGATTGCTGCGTGTGCCGTCAAGCTCATCCTGCCTGATGCTGCCATCAGCGACGAGAGATTGAAAAAAGGGCATCCCCAAAACAGAGGAAACCCCGCTCAGCACAAAAGTCATGCCCGCTGCATTCATGTAGTCTTTATCCTTTCGAGAGACATTGAAGATGAAGCCGACGGTTAGGCAGATTCCTTCGGCAGGGCGAACCACAGCACAATATTGGCGCTGCCTCTGGATGTCAAATGTTCGACGGACAGAGGATGGAGAGCAGCCAAAATCACGACAGTAAGAGTCGCGGCTCGTAAAAATTTGTAGTTTTTCGTCAGGCTCGTAAGCCTGAATCAGATGGGCTGTTTTCAAAGGTTGAAGAGGCGGGGACAGTCTTCAGGCAGGCCGAACGAGACGCTTTAGAGATCGTCTCGCCGCGCACCGTCTTTCGGGTGCTCGCGGCGATATTGACGCACGAACGCCCAGACGGCGACGGCGCAGATGGCGAGAAAGAAGATCATTGCGACGCCTATGACAAACAGTTCCGTGGCTTCCGCTTCCATTCCGTAGTTGCTCCCGCGACGCGTCCGGTCGCTCGTCCATCAAACTGCGGGTTGCTGTTGTGACAGGCAATGTAGCGTGCCCATGCCCCAGACGAGCGATTCGGCGTTGATCGGAACCACGCGGCGCGAGGGCAGGAGACGTTGCAAGGCGTCTGCGGCGCGCGCGTCGTTCGGGTGACCGAAGACGGGCAGGAGCACGACGTTGTTTGCGATGTAGAAGTTTGCGTAAGAAGCGGGCAGGCGGTCTTCGCGCCCGCCGACGAGGCCGGGCATCGGTAGCGTGTGGACGCGGTAAGCCGCGCCGCGCGCGTCGGTCGCTTCGAGCAGGCGGCGGTGGTTGTCGCGCAGCAGTTCGAAGTTGGGGTCTGCGGGATCGTCTTCGACGGCGCAGACGATGGTGTCCGGCGCGACGAAGCGCGCGATGTCGTCAATGTGGCCGTCCGTATCGTCGCCGACGATGCCTTCGCCGAGCCAGAGAACTTTCTCGACGCCGAGATAATCGCGCAGGTACTTTTCCACCCCGGCGCGGTCGAGGTGCGGGTTGCGGTTCGGGTTGAGCAGGCATTGCTCGGTCGTCAACACGACGCCCGCGCCGTTGACTTCAATCGAGCCGCCTTCCATCACGATGCCCGGCTCGAAGCGCGGCACGCGCAGGACGCTTTCCAGCCGCTTCGGGATCGAGTCGTCCCGTTTCAACTCCTCATACTTGTCGCCCCACGCGTTGAACACCCAATCGTTGTAGGCGAGTTCGCCGCGCGCGCTCAGGAGAAAGTTGGGGCCGTAGTCGCGTATCCACGAGTCGACGGTCGGGATGCGGTGAAAGCGCACGCGCTCGCTCCCCTCAAACTTGCAGCGCGCGCGCACCGCAGCTTCCGTCGCCTCGTCGTCAACCAGCAAATTCACGGTCTCGTGCGGCGCGAGCGCGGCCATGATCTCCAGATAGGTTTCTTCAACCTGCGGCACGCGCTCAGGCCACGTGAGCGGGTCTTTCGGCCATGCGAGCCACGTCGCGGCGTGCTTGTGCCATTCGGGCGGCATGCGAAAGCCGAGTTCGGCGGGGGTCTGCTGCTTGCTCATCTGTTTCGACAACTACCTTGACGGCCACCTCTGACAGCCGTTTGACAGCTACTTGTTTGCGGGCGGCTCAAGGAAGCGATAGCCGAGTCCCTGATAAGATTCGATGCGGCGGTCGCGCAGGAACGGCCAGTTCTGCCGTGTGCGCTCGATGTTGTCGAGACTGCATTCGACGACGAGCACTTCTTCTCCGTCCGCCGAAGCCTTCGCCACGATGCGACCAAAAGGATCGACGACGAACGACTGCCCCCAGAACTTCAACTTGCCCTCCGCGCCCACGCGGTTGACGACGACGACATAGACGCCATTAGCAATCGCGTGCCCGCGTTGAATGGTCTCCCACGCCTGATGCTGCGCCGTGTTCATCTCCTCGTCTTCGTCGGGCAGCCAGCCGATGGCGGTCGGGTAGAAGAGAAACTGCGCGCCGGAGAGCGCGGTGAGGCGCGCCGCTTCTGGAAACCACTGATCCCAGCAGACGAGCGTGCCGATCTTGCCGTACTCCGTGTCGTGGCTGGCGAAGCCGAGGTCGCCGGGCGTGAAGTAAAACTTTTCGTAGTAGAGCGGATCGTCCGGGATGTGCATCTTGCGATACTTGCCCGCGATCTGGCCGTCGGCGTTGATGATGACCGCCGTGTTGTGATAGAGACCGGCGGCGCGCCGCTCGAACAGCGAGGCGACGATGACGATCTTGTGCTTGCGCGCCACTTTCGAGAGGGCTTCGGTCGAAGGGCCGGGGATCGTCTCGGCGAGTTTGAAGAGTTCGATGTCTTCGGTCTGGCAGAAATACTGCGAGCGG
>DASPJG010000701.1:0-4529 GCA_035628755.1 Pyrinomonadaceae bacterium | reverse complement strand
GACGATCCTGCCCGCCGTCATTCGCGGCATCCCCGTGCGCATCTGCAACTCGCGCGACCCCGAACAGCCGGGCACGGGTGTCTATTTCGACGCGGAGATGTCGCCGCGCACCGTCAAGGCCATCGCGCACAAAAAGGGCATCACGGTGCTGCACATCACCTCCGCGCGGATGCTCGGCGCATATGGTTTCCTGCGCGCGCTCTTTGAAGTCTTCGAGCGTCATCGCACGATCATCGACATCGTGACCACCTCCGAAGTCTCCGTCTCGCTCTCGCTCGAAGACACGAGCAGGGTTGACGAGATCATTCGTGACTTGCGTGCCATCGCGGCGGTCAAAGTCGAATCCGAACTCGCCGTCGTTTGTATTGTCGGTGAAGAACTGCGCTACACGTCGGGCGTGGCCGCGCGCATCTTCAGCACGCTGCGCGACATCAACGTCCTCTTGATCTCGCAGGGCGCGTCGAACGTCAATCTCACCTTCGTCGTGGCGGAGCGTGACGTGGAAGAGACCGTGCGGCGTTTGCACGCGTCGCTCTTCGAATGTGACACGCAGGAACTCGCGCCGCTCTTTCAACGCAGGGAGGGAGCGTCTTGTTGAGCCTCTTCGAACTCACACGCCGCCTCATAGACATCCCCTCGCCGAGCGGCGACGAGGACGAGGCCGCGCGCTTCGTCGCTTCCTACCTCGAAGGGCTGAACTACAAGGTTGAGCTACAGGAAGTCGCGCCGCGCCGCAGGAACGTCATCGCCACCGCGTCGGATGCGCCGCGCCTGTTTTTCTCCACGCACATTGACACCGTTCCACCCTTCATCGCGTCGAGCGAAGACGACACGCACATCTACGGGCGCGGCTCGTGCGACGCGAAGGGCATCATCAGCGCGCAAATCTTTGCCGCCTGCGCCCTGCGCGCCAAAGGCGTGAATGACATCGGACTGCTCTTTACCGTTGATGAGGAACTCGGCAGCCTCGGCGCGCGCGCCGCCAACGCTCACACGCTCGCCGCATCCTGCGCTTATCTCATCAACGGCGAGCCGACCGGAAACAAGCTCGCCACCGGCTCTAAAGGCTCTCTGCGCGTGCGTCTCAGCGTCAAGGGACGCGCCGCGCACTCCGCCTATCCCGAACACGGCGACTCGGCCATCGAACGCCTGCTCGCTGTGCTGGCAGACATCCGCCAACTCGCGTGGCCTGTGGACGATTTTTTCGGCCAGACCACTTGCAACATCGGCACGCTCGGCGGCGGCACGCGTCCAAACATCATCCCCGCCGAAGCCGCAGCCGAACTACAAATCCGTCTCGTCACCGAATCGGCGCGCGTCAAAGCGGAACTGGAACGCGCCGTCGGGGGTCGCGCGGAAATCGAATATCTTTCCGTCGCCGAACCCGTGCGTCTCTTGGCGGTCGAAGGTTTTGAGCGCGAGGTCGTGCGCTTCACGACCGACATCCCCTATCTGCCAAACTGGGGCGCGCCGCTCCTGCTCGGCCCCGGCTCAATCCTCGACGCTCACACTTCGCACGAGCGCATCCGCAAGGACGAACTGACAGAAGCGGTCGAACTCTACGCGCGACTCGCCGCCGAATTGCTCGCGCGCGACGCGCAGCAACCCGACGCAGGCGGCACGCAGGATGCAATCGGCGTCGCAAACCCGGCGACGGAAGGAGCGTCCTTCAAGTGAAACTCGCCATCATCGGCAACGGCGCGATGGGCAAGCTCGTCCGCACGCTCGCGGCGGGCGAAGGCCACGAAGTCGGGCGCGTCATCACCTCGCACGACGCGGCGCGCGGCATGGACGAGTTGGTCGAACTCCTGCGCGGCCACGATGCCGCCGTGGATTTCTCCATCGCGGCTGCCGTGCTCAAAAATATCGAAGCGGCGGCGCGCGCGGGCATCCCGCTCGTCGAAGGCACGACGGGCTGGAACGCCTCGGAGACGGAAGCGCGTCGCCTCGTCGAAGAGCACGCGGGCGCGCTGGTGTTCGGCGCAAACTTCTCGGTCGGCGTCAATCTCTTTTATCGCATCGTGGCGCGCGCCGCCGAGCTGTTTGCCGCCACCGGCTACGCGCCCTTTATCGAAGAGGCGCATCACTCTCGCAAGCGCGACGCGCCCTCCGGCACTGCGCTCAAACTCCGCGACGTGCTGGCCGCTGCCCTCGCCTGCGACATCCCGGTCGTCTCGACGCGCGCAGGCCACATCCCCGGCACACACCGCGTCGGCTTCGACTCGGCAGCCGACCAGATCACGCTGACCCACACCGCACGCACGCGCGAAGGCTTCGCCGCCGGTGCGCTCCTCGCCGCGCGCTGGGTCAGAGGCCAGCGCGGCGTCTACGAATTTTCAGAGGTGATTGACGAAATGATTAAAGCCGTAAATCGTGAATCGTAAATCGTGAATAGAGAAAAATCGTGAATCGTAAATCGTAAATCGTGAATAGAAAGAGCTGGTCTTAACCTATTTACGATTTACGATTCACGATTGACGGCTCTTTAATGATTTACGAGAGTTGGAGGTGAAGATGACACTCAAAGTCGAATGGCTGCGCGGGTGCGCGACGGCGTTGGTGACGCCGTTCAGGGCGGACGGGGCGGTTGACGAGAGACGCCTGACGGCTCTCGTCGAACGACAGATCGAGGGCGGCGTGCGCCTGCTCGTGCCGTGCGGGACGACGGGCGAGAGCGCGACGCTGACGGAAGAGGAAGACCGGCTCGTGATCCGTCTGACGATTGAAGCGGCGCGTGCGGCAGGCGCGCGCGTCATCGCGGGCACGGGCAGTAACTCCACCGCCGCCGCGATTGAGTACGCGCGCGAGGCGCAGCGCGCGGGCGCGGATGCCGTGCTCGTCGTCGCACCGTTCTACAACAAGCCGACGCAGGATGGACTCTACGCGCACTTTCGCGCCGTGGCCGAGTCGGTCGCGGGTCTGCCCGTCGTCATCTACAACGTGCCGGGTCGCACCGCCTCGAACATCGCAGCCGCGACCGCGCTCCGGCTCGCGCGCGATGCGGAGAACATCGTGGCCGTCAAAGAAGCGTCCGGCGACCTCTCGCAGATCATGGCGATCCTGCGCGACCGTCCTGAGAACTTCCGCGTCCTCTCCGGCGACGACGCGCTGACGCTCCCGATGCTCGCGCTCGGCGCGGACGGCGTGATCTCCGTCGCCTCGAACGAAACGCCCGACCTGATGGCGCGGCTGTGCGATCTCGCGCTCGCGGGCGATTGGGAGCAGGCGCGCGCGCTCCACTTCCGCCTGCTGCCGCTGATGGAGGTTAATTTCATCGAGTCGAGTCCGGGGCCGGTCAAGGCGGCGATGAAATTGATGAACCTGCTGGAAGAGAATTTCCGCCTGCCGCTGGTTCCGATTCAGGACAAGAGCCGCGCGCGCGTGCGCGAGGTGTTGGAGGAACTCGGCCACGTCGGCCAGCAGGCGGCCAAAGGAAACGCTTAATGGCACATTTGCACGAACGCATCGAAACGCTCGCGGCGAAAGCGGCGGGCAGTTACACGCAGGAGGATTTCGCGCTGTTCGCCGAGTTCAAAGGCGCGTTGAACCGCGGCGAGGCGCGCGCTGCCGAACGCACAGCCGACGGCGCGTGGCGCGTCAACGCGTGGGTCAAGCGCGGCATCCTCGCGGGCTTCCGCATGGGCGCGCTCGCCGACATGTCTCCGCCCGACCGTTCGCTCCAGTTTTTCGACAAAGACACTTACCCGATCCGCAAGTTTGAGGCGGCGGACGGCGTGCGCCTCGTGCCCGGCGGGTCGAGCGTGCGCGACGGAGCATATCTGGCGAAGGGCGTGGTGTGCATGCCTCCGATGTATGTCAACGTCGGCGCATACGTGGATGAAGGCACAATGATTGACAGCCACGCGCTCGTCGGCTCGTGCGCGCAGGTAGGCAAGCGCGTGCACCTGTCCGCGGCGGCGCAGGTGGGCGGCGTGCTCGAACCCGTGGGCGCGTCGCCCGTCTGTATCGAAGACGACGTGCTCGTCGGCGGCGGCTGCGGCATCTACGAAGGGGCTGTCGTGCGCGAACGCGCCGTGCTCGCCGCCGGTACGATTCTCACCGGCTCAACTCCGGTCTACGATCTCGTGCGCGAAAAAATCTATCGCCGCACGGACGATGCGCCGCTCGAAATTCCGGCGGGCGCGGTGGTCGTCCCCGGCTCTCGCGCCGTCACGAGCGAGCGCGGGCGCGAGTGGGGGCTGTCGCTCTACGCGCCCGTCATCATCAAGTATCGCGACGAGAAGACCGACCGCGCCGTGCAGTTGGAGGACTACCTGCGTTGAACGCCGAACCGGCCAACGAAGCGGCGCGCGACTTTCAACCGGCGGCGCGCCTGCGCGGCATCGAGAAGAGCATGATCCGTCAACTCTTCGACCGCGCGCTTCCGGGCAGCATCAATCTGGGCTTGGGCGAACCAGACCTCCCGACGCCCGCGGTGATTCGCCGCGCCGCCGTGCGCGTCGTCGAGGACGAGCAGAACGGCTACACCGCGCACGCCGGGCTGCCCTCCCTGCGCGCTCTCGTCGCCG
>DASPJG010000700.1:0-6126 GCA_035628755.1 Pyrinomonadaceae bacterium | reverse complement strand
CGTTCTCGGCCATCAGGGCGCGCAGACGCGTCTCGGCCTCTGTGTAATTTTTCGCGCGCAGCAGTTGGTTGACCTCGGCGATGCTTTTATCGAGCGCGGCGCGGCGCGCGTCCGCACGCGTCTCCTCGCCCGTGCGGTTGGCCGCCGCGCGAGCCGCCTCCTGACGCAAGGCCGCGACGCGCTGGCGCGCCGATGCATATTCAGCCGGGCGAAGTCGCTCGCGCGCGACATCCATGCGCGCCATCATGTCGGCGAAGAAATCGGAGAAGTCGAACCCCGCGATCTCCTGATCGCGCAGTTGCTCGGAGAAGTAGAAAGCCAGCACCGCGCCGCGCTCGTAAGCTTCAGCCAGTTGAGCGGTCAATTCGTCTTCGAGCATCGCGCGCTCGGCCTGCGACTCTTTAATTATCTCCGCGCGCTCCGGCTCTCTGGCGCGTTGGAGGCGCGCGCTCGTCTGCTCCGCAAGTGCGCGCCCGCGTGCGACGAAATCCATGCGCGCGTCCGACGCCGCGACGAGCGAACGCGCGACCGCCGCGAACACGTCGGGCATGGACACGCCTGCGGGCGCGTTGGCGGCGCGCTCGTCGAGGAGGCTGCGAATTTCCGCGCGCTTCAAAGCGACCTCGCGGTTGAAACGCAGGACGACCGGGTCTATGACGTATTGCAGGTAGGCGCGGCGCACTTCGGAGGATGCCGGATCAATCCCCGCCGGGACGACCGCGAAATAGTCGTCGCCGATGACGCGGAAGTTGATCGAGCCGGGAACAGCCAGCAGGTCGGGCACGAGCCGGAAGCGGCGTTCGCGCTCGCGCGTGGTGAAGAGGGGCGTCGCGTCCTTCTTCGGCTTCGCCGCTTGGTTCTTGACGGGCACGCGTTCGAGCGTGATTGTAACGGGGCGCGTGTGCAGGTAGTTGAGCACGTCGCGCAGCATCTCGGAAGTTTGCGGTCGGAGGCGGTCGCCCTCCGCCTGATGCGCGGCGAGATAGGCGGGCAGCCGCCCGGCAATCCCTGACTTCGAGTAGAACTCGCGCAGGAGCGGCGCGAAGTCGAGCACGTCGAGCACGCCCGCAAAGAGGTCGTCGGAGCGCGGGGGCGCGTCGAACGCGGGCGCGGGGCCGAGCGCGTAGGCGAGAGAGACGTAGCGGGCGGCCTGCTGGGCGGGCGTCGCCGCCGGGTCTTTGAGCCGGTTCAGATCATAGAAGCGGCGCATGCGCGCGCGCAGTTCCGTGTCGAGATTTTCCTGATCGCGCCGGACGAGCGCGCGGAATTCGGAGGGCTGACGCCCCGGCGGCGTCGGGTCGAAACCGGCGGCGTCGAGCGCGGCCATCATCACCAGCAGGCGCGGCTCCGGCTCTATGCGCACGCCGTAATCCGACAAATCGAGCGTCCCGTGGCGGTTGGACGGCGGGCGCGGCATCGGCGTCTGCTGCGCGGCGGGCGTCTTCGGGGTGGTCGCAGCCGAGAACGAATTACTTTGAGCCGAGGCCGCCGTCTGGCCAAACGCCAGCACGGCGGCGATAACGAATAAATGCTTCTTCATGGGATTAACAACTACTTGTGTTTGAATTTTCCGCGCCGGGAAGGAACTCTGAAATCACTACTCGACAACACTACTTAAAGATGCCGCGCCGGGCGCGCCGGATGCCAGCAGGAGACAGGATGAAGCAGGAACCCCGGACGCCGAATAAAAGGACGAACGCTCTGTTTTAACCTGCGTCGTTCGTCGTTCCTGCTCCATCCCTCTCTCTCAATTTCTGCCGCGCGCGGAGCAGCTTTAAGGTAACAGGATAAGCGGCGAGGGAACAAATGATGGAGAGAGCCATGCCGCCGACGGAGAAGGGCAGAACGATGTCCCAGAGGTGCGTGAACAGTTGTCGCCAGTAAGCGGCGGTCAAGAGATGCGGCTCTTGCAGCAGTTTCAAACCCTCTTCGGGCAGGCTCAAGGGGCGTCCCATGATGAGCGCGCCGACGGCGTAAGAGGCGGCGATGATGGGGACGAGCGTGAGAAACGGGTTGTTGATAAACGTGCCCGTGTAAATCGCGATTTTGTTGAAGCGGAACAGGAAGGCAACGAGGGTTGCCATGATGGTGTGGAGTCCGAGGAAGGGCGAGAAGGCGATAAAGACGCCCACGGAAAAAGCGAGCGCCGTCCGCTCCGGCGGGTCGTCAACCGCGAGCAGACGGCGAAAAGCGGCGCGTAACATTGATTCAAAAGTTTCAGGTTTCAGGTTTCAGGTTTGCAAGTTGCAAGAGTCGAACTTGAAATCTGAAACTCGAAACTGAGACCTGCTACTTGAAGCTGTTGAGCGCGCTGGACTCGTCGTCGTAAGTGTCGAAGACGGTGAGCAGCTTGGTGATGGCGAGCAGGTCTTGAATCTTCTGGGTCAGGTTGAGCAGTTTGAGTTGGCCGCCCTCGCGGCCAATGGCCGTGAAGCTGGCGACGAATTCGCCGATGCCGCTCGAATCCACGTAGCTGACCTGCGAGAGGTTCAAGAGAATCTTCTTCTTGCCCTCTTCGATCAACCTCCGGATCGCGTTGCGGAGCGCGACCGACCCTTCGCCGATGGTGATCTTGCCGCTCATGTCGAGGACGGTCACATCTCCGGCCTGACGCTCATTGATGTTTAATTCAGCCATTGCAGGAAATCTCCTTCAAAGATAGTCCGTTGTTATTTGTCCGTTGTCAGTTGTTCAATTAAATCTTGGGGCGCACGCGATAAACACAAACGACGGGCAACCGCCTGCGACAACGAAGAGGGTTTTATCGCCGCTTCGTCATGCGCACGACCGTGCCGCCTTCGGGGTGGGGCGACCATTCAACCGTGTCCATGAAGCTGCGCATGAACAGGATGCCGCGCCCTGACGCTTTCAGCAAATTCTGCTCGGCGGTCGGGTCGTCCACGCTCGCCGGATCAAAACCCGCCCCGCGGTCGCGCACCGTCACCACCAGTTCGCCGCCCGCGTCCGTGAACGCAATCTCGACCGGCTTCGATTCGTCCTGCTTGTTGCCGTGCAGGACGGCGTTCGTCACGGCCTCGCGCACGGCCATGTCGAGGCCGAAGGCCGCGTCTTCGCTCAGTCGCAAACGCTCGGCCACCTCGTCCGCTTTGGCAGCCGCCTCGGCGATGGCCTCAATGCGGCTCGGCAATATCAGTTCAGTCGTCTCTTCAGTCACAGTTGCAGACCGAGACCTCTCTTCAAAGAGAACCCTCCGGCAGACGGGCATCCGCTGCCGCGCGTCAAACATGTGAAAGCAAACCGGAAGCCTGCACAATTTAAGACGCGCGCCGCACACCTGTCAAGAAAGAGCACACGCGCGAGCAGCCGCCGGCCTGCGTGCGGCAAATGCCGGTATTTCAAACGGCCATAAAGAGAGGGGCTGGAGTTTGATTCTCCGCCCCTCTCCCGGTATGCGCGTGTTTGGCGCGATGGCCTTACTCTCTACGGCGGCGGCGGCGAGCCTTCACGGCCAATCCGGCCAGACCCGTGCCGAGCAGGAGCATCGTCGCCGGTTCCGGCACGGGCTCAGGCGCGGGCGGCGCGAAGGCGAAAACTCCCCGGCTGCGGACGTTAAAACCGGACTGTTCGAAGGTGAAGGTGACGATGCCCGACCCCATCAGTTGCAAGGTGAAGCCCGTCGCCGTGCCCATCTGGCTGTTCATTGGAAACGCGCTGACTGAGCCGACGTAACTGAAGGGGATGGAGACGGGGCTGAGATCGATTGGGACGGTGAGCGGCCCGAAAGTGACTCTGCCGCCGCCGACGACGACGTGCCCCATGCCATTCGTATTCTGTGCGTAGACCACGCCGTTGTATGTGAAGCCGAAGGTCAGGTCGACGCGTACCGTGTGTGTCCCGCCGCCGAAATTTGTGCCGGGGCTGCACGGGCCGCAAAGCTGCATTTTCGGGGCTGACATATCAGCCCCGCTGAAGCTGAAGTTCGGCGCGGTCAGGTTCGTAGAGAAGTTGCCGAGGCCGATTGGCGTGCTCAGTGAGCCACCCGTGATCACGACCGTGTCGGCCTTAGCCGTCGCGACGCAGCACAGCAGCAACAAGGGCAAAAAGAATACGAAGGTCAGAGTTTTGAACGGGCTGGTGAAGGTAGACGAGAGGGAAGGGGACGAGGGGCGCATAATGGTAATCCTCCTGAACGGCTACGGGCTAGGGCGTCAAGATATATACCCGTTGCGCTGATATGTAAAGGGCTAGAGATGTAGGACCCGCCGCCCATCGCTTCCGCCCGTCGCTTCCGCCCGTCACTGCTCGTTCTCCTTATTCTTTACCGCTTACCGCTTCCTCCTTGCCTTTCGCCCGCGCCCTTAATTCTTTTAAGATGGACGCATGAGGATTCAACCGGCGCGCAGGCTGCGGGGGCGCGTGCGCGTGCCCGGCGACAAGTCAATCTCGCACCGCGCCGCCATCATCGCCGCGCTGGCTCGTGCGGGCGGGCGTTCGCGCCTCACCAATTACTCAACGAGCGCGGACTGCGCTTCGACTCTCGCCTGCCTCTCCGCGCTCGGCGTGCGGATCGGGCGCGAGGGAAACGCCGTCGAGGTCGAGGGCGCGGGGACACGCGCGAAGCGCGCGCCGCGCGAGCCGCTCGATTGCGGCAACAGCGGCACGACCATGCGCCTGCTGGCCGGGCTGCTGGCGGGACAGCCCTTCACCTCCACGCTCACTGGCGACGCTTCGCTCCGCTCGCGCCCGATGAAGCGCATCATCGAACCTCTGGAATTGATGGGCGCGCGCGTTTCGTCCGAAGACGGACGCGCGCCGCTTTGCGTCGAAGGCCGCGCGCCGCTCACACCCATCCGGTACGTTCTGCCCGTCGCCAGCGCGCAGGTCAAGTCGTGCATTCTGCTCGCCGGATTGAACGCGGGCGGGCGCACCGAAGTTGTCGAAGCGCGCGGCGCAACGCGCGACCACACCGAACGCCTGCTCGCGTTGTTCGGCGCGCACGTGCGCACGGAGTTGAAGGAGCACGAAGGCCGCCCCGCGCCCTTTGTCGCGCTTGAAACTCCCGCGAGCCTGCTGCCGCAGGATTGCAACATCGCGGGCGACATCTCCTCTGCGGCCTTCTTCGTGGCGGCTGCCGCGCTGCTCCCCGGTTCGGACTTGACGCTCGCGGAAGTCGGCCTCAACCGGACGCGCACAGGGATACTCGACACGCTGCAAAGGCTCGGCGCGGATGTTGTCGTGGCGGACAGGCGCGCCGAGTCGGGCGAAGAAGTCGGCGAACTGCGCGTGCGCGGCCACGACGGGGGACTCGCGCCGCAGGCTGCGGGCGCGAACGTCATCAGGGGCGAGTTGATCGCGAATTTAATAGACGAGTTGCCGATCCTCTGCGTTGTCGGCACGCAGGTCGAGGGCGGGCTGGAGATTCGCGACGCCGCGGAGTTGCGCGTCAAGGAGACGGATCGCATCGGCGCGATGGTCAGGAATTTGCGCGCTCTCGGCGCGGAGGTGGAGGAATACGCCGACGGTCTCTCTGTCCGTGGGCGCACCCGCTTGCGCGGCGCGCGGCTCGAATCTTTCGGCGACCACCGCATCGCGATGGCCTGCGCCGTCGCCGCCCTGATTAGCGAAGGCGAGTCGGAATTGACGGGGGCGGAAGCGGTCGCCGTCTCCTTCCCCGAATTTTTCACGATGCTCGAATCGGTAACCCGGAGATGAACGCACGCGCGAGGCAATGCCGCATCGTTCTCACAGGTTTCATGTGCGCGGGCAAAACCACCGTCGCGCGCGCTCTCGCCGCGCGTCTCGATTGCTCGATGCTCGACACGGACGCCGCGCTCGTCGAACGGGAAGGCCGGAGCATCGAAGCGATCATCAAAGAGGACGGCGAGCCGCGCTTTCGTCAAATCGAGCGCGACGCGCTCCGCGCCATTTTAGAGCGCGACCGTGCGCGCGTCATCGCGCTGGGCGGCGGGACGTGGACGATTGCGGATAATCGCGCCCTCATCGCCGCTCACGATTGCCTGACCGTCTGGCTCGACGCGCCGTTCGAGTTATGCTGGCGGCGCATTGCGAACTCCGCCGACGCGCGCCCGCTCGCGCGCGAACGCGAACGCGCGCGGCAACTCTACGATGCGCGTCGCGCGGCCTACGAACTCGCGGCGTTGCGTG
>DASPJG010000699.1:0-6376 GCA_035628755.1 Pyrinomonadaceae bacterium | reverse complement strand
CGCATCCGCCAGATCGAGGCGAAGGCGCTCCGCAAGCTGCGCCACCCCTCGCGCTCGCGCCTGCTCAAAGCCTTCATCGAAGGCGTGCAGCACTAAAAACGCATCGAGGCTCAACACACAAACGGCGACTGCAATTCTCTTGCGGTCGCCGTTTTTTATTCAAGTCGCCGATCTTCGCACGCGCGCATCACGCATCTGCGATGCGCCTTGAGCGTTTCTGAACTGCTCGCGCCTGCGTTAAGGCCGGTTGGCGTTTGCGCCTTCCGCGCCTTGCCCGGCGTTCTTGTTGACGCCCGTCGGTTCGACGTTGGAATTGCCCTTGACCGCCGCGTTGGTGTTGCCCTCGCTCGTGCCGCCGATCCCCGTGTCCCTCGGCCCGATGCCTTCCCTGCTGCCCGCGCTGTTGTTGTTGCCGACGCCTGCGGCGTTTGCGTTGGTGACGCCGGCAGGCGAGTTGGGTCTCTCCGAGGTGCAGCCGCCGAAGAGCGTGAGCGCGGCGAGCGTGACGAGAAGCATGTAAGTGCGTCGCATTTAGGTTCCTCCTGTTGGCGGTCGTGTTGGTAAGTTAAATGTTCACGCGCGCTGTTGGCTGTTCGACGCCTGCTGTGAGTCGAGCAACTGGCGGCTCTCCATGATGCGCACCCCGGCGGCGGCCATCTCTTCGACGGCGCGCGCCGTGTCGCCCTCGCTCACCTCCACGCCGCGACAAGCATCCACGACGACCGTCGTGTTGAAGCCGAGCATCACGGCGTCGAGCGCGGTGAACTTCACGCAGTAGTCTGTGGCGAGTCCGGCGATAGTGACATCCGTCACGCCGCGCTCCTTCAAATAATCGCCGAGCCCGGTTGCGCGCCGGTGCTCGTTGTCGAAGAAGCCGCTGTAGGAATCTATCTCCATGTCCGTGCCCTTCAGGAAGACGCGCGCGAAGCGGCTCGTGTCCAAGCCCGCGACAAACTCCGCGCCCGCCGTCTCCTGCACGCAATGCGGCGGCCAGAGCGTTGCAAAGCTCGAATGCCCCTTCGGATGCCAGTCCTTCGTCGCCACGACAAGCGGGAAACGCTTTTGCAGTTCGTTGATTACGGGCACAACCGCGTCGCCCTCTTTGACGGCGAGCGAGCCGCCCGGACAAAAATCGTTCTGGATGTCGACGACGATGAGTGCGCTGTTGCTATTCACGTCCAATTCCTTATCTCTTTCCTTATCTCTCTTCGCCCGCCGCGCCGTCCAGCACTCGCACCTGCTGGCCGACGGCGAGCCTGCCCGTGCTGATGACGCGCGCGTAGAGGCGCGACTCGCCCGCGTGCTCTTTCTGCGAGATGCGCTTGAACTTCCCGTCGCCGAACGAGCCTTTGATGTTCCGGCACGGGTTGGCGTAAGAAGTGAGTTCGATAATCACTTCGTCGCCCAAAGCGAGACGACAGCCCGGCGCGAGTTGCGCCCAGTCGAGCCCCACGACGGTGACGTTCTCGCCGGTTGACCCCGGATAGATGGGATGGCCTTCGGCCTGCAACGCCTGAATCATTTCGAGCGAGTACAGACAGAGCGCGCGCTGCGGCCCGCCGTGAATCATCGGGTATCTCTGGCGGTCGCCGGAAAGTCCGGTCGGCGTCAGTTGCGCTTCCTCGACGGGAAGTTTCGGCACGCCGCCGCGCGAACAATTCAGTTGGTAGATGTAGCCGTGGCCGCCGGGCATAGAGCCTCAACTCACGTCTTCTTTCAACTGCTCGGCTGTCTCGTCGTCGCCGATCAAATGGTTCGATTTGTCGCGCGGCAGTTGCGGGGGCTTCTGCCCCGCCGCGCGCTCAGCGACGGCCTCGTGCATCTCGGCGCGATCTCCGTCCTTGCGCTCTCCGTCCTTCTTCTCTCGATCTTGGTTCGACATGATTTTCTCCTCTTGGCTCGTTGAGATTTACTTCAGGCGGCGACGCCGCGTTGAACTTCCCGCACCCGTTCGATCAAGCGCGGCAAATCTTGGCTCGTATAGACGGGGATGCCGCGCGTCAGATTCTCGTCGAGCGAGCGCGCGCTCCACGCGTCGAAACGCGCGCGGGCGGCGTCTGCTCCGGCGTCCTCGCCATCGTCGAAGAGGTAGAGCGCGGACGTTTTCGAGAGCGCGCGCCGCGCTGACGGCTTGATCTTTTCCGCGCCCGACGCGCGCGCCGCCATCAACATCAAATCAACTTCCACGAACTGCACGAAACTCGTGCCTTCGATGAGCACGCCCCGTGATTCGACGCGCTCAAGCGCAGTCCTGATTCCGCGCTCGACCTGTTTGTCCGTCACGACGACCCAGTGGACGTTCGCCGCCCCGGCGTCCCAGTACCGCCCGGTGTCTTTGCCCGCCGCGTAAGTCTCCGCCCGCCCCGAACGAACCAGCGGTTCGTCCGAGAGCAGGTGGCTCACGCAACATGCGTGCGGGTCTTTGCCGCACGAGCGATAGTGCCCGCGCGTAATCTTGATGGCTTCCCAGCCGGGCTGTAATGCCCTGAGCAGTTCGCACATCAAGGTGGTCTTGCCCGCGTTCGAGGAGAAGCCCCCGACGCCGACCGTGGTGAAAGTCATAGCCTTCCGAAAACTCTTTTCAAATCGGTTAGAGACATTATGCAATCGCGCCCCGTCGAAACGGAAGCGCGCGGCGACGCGTCGCCGCACGTTTGGCCTGCCGCCTCGCCGCGCCCGCTTGGCAACAGGCGCGTCCGCGCTATAGATTAGCCGACTGTAATTATTCGCGCTAACTTGAACAGACTTTTATGACGAACGACCACGACGCGCCGACCGAAACACAGGCCGCGCTCGTCCGGCTGATCGCCGGGACGCTCCGGCGGCACGGCGGCGATGCGCTCCCCGGCGGCGCGAATCCTGATGAGGCGGCGCGCGCGTGGCTCGACGCAGGCTTCGACGATCCGGGCGAGGTTGACGACTGGCTCGCCGCGCGCTGCTTCGACCCGCGCCACGCGCAGACGCTCGACGCCGCGGGCTTCACGCCCGAACAGGCCGCGCTACGCACGCGGCAGGGGCGCGCCGATTACGAAGAGACGGTCGCCTACAAACTGGCGCACGGCGATCTCACGCTCGAAGAGGCGCGCCGCATCATCACCAGCGATTTTTGGAATTCTTGAAGGAGTCGGCTTTCGCAAAATGACGAACCAGACACGTCCGCTCACCGTTCTCTGCATTGCCAGTTATGAAAAGGGTCAGGAGTTTATGCGCGAGTGCAAGCGGCAGGGCTGCCGCGTCCTCCTGCTCACGTCGCACAGCATCCGCGACGCCGACTGGCCGCGCGCAGAGTTGGACGAAATCTTCTACATGCCCGACGACAATCACATGTGGATTCTCGAAGACGTGATCAAAAGCGTCTCTTACGTGGCGCGCACCGAAGAGATTGACCGCATCGTCCCGCTCGATGATTTCGATCTGGAGACCGCCGCCGCCCTGCGCGAACACCTGCGCGTGCCCGGCATGGGCGAAACCACGACGCGCTATTTCCGCGACAAGCTCGCCATGCGCATGCGGGCGCAGGAGGCCGGGATCGCCGTCCCCGAATTCGCGCACGTCCTCAACTACGAACGCCTCCGCGCGTTTATGCGCCGCACGCCCGCGCCGTGGCTCTTGAAGCCGCGCTTCGAGGCTTCGGCCACCGGCATCAGAAAGATCAGGGAGGCGGACGAACTCTGGCCTGCGCTCGACGCACTCGCCGACCGCCAGTGCTTTCACGTCCTTGAACGCTACGTGCCCGGCGACATCTACCACGTTGATTCCATCGTCTACGAGGGGCAAGTGCTTTTCGCCGCCGTCAACCGCTACGGACGCCCGCCGCTCGACGTGGCGCACGGCGGCGGCATCTTCACCACGCGCACCTGCGTGCGCGGCACGCCGGACGAAACGGCCTTGCAAGAGATCAACCGGCAGGTGCTCGGCGCGATGCGCCTGCCGCACGGCGTCTCGCACACAGAGTTCATCAAGGGGCGCGAGGACGGCAAGTTTTATTTTCTCGAAACCGCGGCGCGCGTCGGCGGCGCAAACATCGTGGAACTCGTCGAAGCCGCCACCGGCCTCAATCTCTGGCGCGAATGGGCGAAGATCGAGATCGCGGGCGGCAAGCCGGGCGCATACCGGCTGCCGCCGCTGCGCGAAGATTACGCAGGGCTGCTCGTCTCCCTCGCGCGGCAAAAATATCCAGACACTTCAAACTACGACGACCCGGAGATCGTCTGGCGCATGAACAAAGAGTCGCACGTCGGTCTCATCGTCATGTCGCACGATCCGGCGCGCGTCGAGTATTTACTGGACAACTACTCGGAGCGTTTCTACAGAGACTTTCACGCCGTCCACCCGCCGAGCGACCGCCCGACCAGCTAAAGGCAAGCACGCCACAAACCGTAGCGACTTCCGATCGGGGCGCGGGCTAAAGCAATCGCCAACGCAAACACGAAGGGGCGCGGAGAACGACGATTAGATCTCCGCGCCCCCATGTTCTTTATGTCCGCGTTGGCGATTGCTCGCGTTTACTCCGCCCTTTCGAGCGGCGGCGCGACGGCGATGAACTCGTCGGCGAAGCGGCGTGCGTAGTCGTCCAACAACTCGCGCACGCGCGCGTGGTCGGGCGAGCGCACGACGAGGCCAACGTGATAGGGCTTGCGCACGCGGTAGACGATCTCGGCATCCGTGTAACCGGAAGTGTCCGGCCACTGCTGGCGCGCGAGCGAGAGCACGATGCCGCCGTACTCCGCGCGTGCGGGTTCGGCTTTGTACGGGTGCGCGTCGTCGCTCAGTTCGAGCTTCGCCCACTCGCGCCAGAGGTTGAGGCCGGTCGCCGCCTCTAACGCCTCGGCGATGTACGCGCCGCCGACGCGCGCGGCGATTTCGAGAAAATAAAACTTGCCGTCCGCCGCGCTCTTGATGAACTCCGCGTGCGTCGCGCCGCGTCGCAGGCCGAGCGCGTTGATCACCTGCCGGTTGATCTCAAGCAGCCTCCGCCGGTCGCCGTTTCGTTGTTCGAGCGAATGAGAGATGAAGACGCCGCCTTCATGCGCGACGTTCATCGGTGGCCGCCCGTAAATGCTGACGCCCGCAAACACCGCCTTGCCGCCCGAGACGATTGAATCGACGTGATAGACCTCGCCCGCGACGAAGCGTTCGAGCAGGTAGAAGGACGATTGCTCGTTAAGCCGCTCGCGCGCGTCGAGCGAGTCAATCGCGCGCCAGACCTGCTCCGCGTCGTGCATCTTCTTGATGCCGATGGCCGACACGTCCGTGCGCGGCTTCAAGACCCACGGCGTCGGCACGCGCTCCATAAACTCGTGCAACTCCGCGTAGTTGAGCACGTGGACGAACTCCGGCACGTTGACACCCGCGGCTTGCGCCTCGCAGCGCATCGCCAGCTTGTCGCGGAACAGGCGCGCCTCCGCGCTCGTCATACCGGGCAGGCGCAGGTGTTCGCGGATCAGTCCCGCCGTGATCACGTCGTATTCTTCAAGCGCGACGACGCGCGCCGGTTTATGTCGTCGCGCGATCTGCGTGGCCGCGTAGATGAAGTGGTCGGGCGAGGCATCGTCCGGCAGAGTGATGAATTCGTCAATCGAGTCGTGCGGCCATTCCTCGGCGCGCAACCTCTCTCTGGTGAGGAGAAAGACGCGACAGTTCTGTCGCCTGCACTCGCGCAAAAATTCCCCGCCTTTGAAATAACTGGCGAGACAGATGATGTTGCGGGGAGATGTTTCGGTCACGGGCAACTCTCTCGTTTATGCGTCGGCGCGGGTGAAAGCATGAAAATTTTCGACCCTCCGAAATTACCGCCGAGCAGTATATAACGCGCGCGCTCCGAGAGGCACTTGCGGCGATCTACTTTTGTAAACACGTCCGGCTACGCGAAAAAAAGTTGACGGCGGCGACTCACGAGTTCGATGAGTCGCCGCCGTCGTTCGTCGCGCTGAACCGGCTTTAGTAGATGTTGAAGTTGTACTCGATGGTGACGTATTGCGAGACTTTGCGCCCGTCCTTCTCGGCGGGCGTGAAGCCGATCTTGCGCGCGGCCTCAATCGCTTTTTCCGTCAGCCCGTCCGGCAACTTGGTGACCGGCGTGATGCCCGTCACCTGTCCCGAAGCGGAGAGAACGAGCCGCAGCCGGACAGTTCCGGTCACTTGGTTTCTGCGCGCCGCCTCGGTGTAGAGCGGTTCGGGCTTGCTCAGAATCTGCGCCTTGCGCGTCACCTCGCCCACACGGAACGTGCGCCCGTAATCTATGCCCCCGTTGCCGCCCGGGCCGCCGCCGCCGAGTTTCGGCGGGCCGCCGCCCGTGTTGAAGCCTTCGCCCGGCCCGTAGCCCGTGCCGCGCCCTGTCCCGACGCCGCCGCCCGTGCCTTCGCCGATGCCGTTG
>DASPJG010000698.1:0-6217 GCA_035628755.1 Pyrinomonadaceae bacterium | reverse complement strand
CCGTGCGCCACCGCGACCCGCTCCCGACCGATGACCCGAACCACTTCCTCCGGGCTGTCTCCACCGGCCAGCGCCACCCGTCCTCCCGACAGCAGCGGCCACAGCGTTTGCCAGACGGCCTCCACGGGTTGCGTCGTCGCGGCGTGGCAGAGCACGGCTTCGCCCTCTGCCAACCCGAACTCCTGCTGCAACCACTGCACCCGGTTGAGCGCCACGGCATGCGAAATCTCGACGACCGTCGGCGCGCCGTCCTCGCCCGCCACGACGCGCACGTAGGCCGGGCTGTGCAGCGAGGCCGGCACGGGCGGCGGTTCGCTCCCGCGCAGGGCGTCGAGTTCGTCGGCGAGCAGGTCGAGCGACCAGACACGGAGGGACGAGGGGAGCGCCTCACGCAGCCGGGCGTTGGTGGGCGGGAGAGTGAGCAGGGCATCGGCTTCGGCCTCGCGCAGCAGCGCGGCGAGACGAGCGGGGCGCGCCGAAGGAGAGAGCAGCAGAAAAGGGAGACCGGCTTTGAGGGCGGCCAGCAGCGCCACCACGAGGTCGAAGCCCGGAGCGAGACACAGCGCCAGACGCGGAGCAGGCGTGCGCCCGCTGCCGTACGCGCGCGCGGAAGTCGAAGTGGAGACGCCCGGAGCGGAGAAGCGAGAGAGGAGGAAGAGAGCGAGTTGAGTGGAGCGGGCATCGAGTTGAGCAAAGGAGAGAGAGCCGGAGGGAGAGCACAGAGCCGGGAGGTCGGGGTGCAGTAGAGCCTGCCGGTGAAAGAGATGATGGAGAGGCAGGGCGGGGGAGAGGGGGCGCGCGGGGCCGGAGCCGAGCGCGCGGAGGGAACGGCGTTGAGAGGCAGACAGCAAAGAGAAGTGAGAGAGCGGCTGTTCCGGCACTCGCACTATTTCTTCCAAGATATACTGAAAGTGATTTGCCATGCGGAGGATGGTGGCAGGCTCAAATAAATCAGTGTTGTAGGCGATAGTGCAAATGAGTCCGTCGGCTGTTTCGATGAGGTGAAGTTCCAGATCGAATTTGACCGTGCATAAATCTAAATTTATCGAAGTAAACTTCAGTCCCGATAATTCGATCATCTCTAACGCAGTGTTTAAGAGTACGCAGACGACTTGAATTAGAGGATTGGAGCCGGCGATTCTCTCAGGATGGAGTTCCTCGACAAGTTTTTCAAAAGGTAAGTCTTGATGAGCATAGGCGTTGATCGTTACTTCCCTTACTCTTCCGATGAGCTCGATGAAGCTTAGGTCGCCCGATAGATCTGTTCTGAGAGCGAGCATATTGGCAAAGCAGCCGATGAGGTCTGCCGTCTCACTTCGATTGCGGTTCGCCACCGGAAACCCGACGACAATGTCTTCTTGCCCGGTGTAATAACGCAGGAGCGTTTTGAATGCCGCCAGCAGGGTCATAAACAGAGTACCCCCTGTTTGCTGACTTAAAGCATTCAGCGATTTCGTTAGTTCCGGTGACACCCAGAAGGAATGATATGCCCCGTTAAATGTCTGCGTGGCGGGTCTGGGATGGTCTGCGGGAAGTTGCATTACCGGCAACTCACGTCCCAACTGCTGCCGCCAGTACTCTAACTGCTCCTCCATCACCGCCCCGTCCAGCCACTCCCTCTGCCACTCTGTATAGTCCGCGTACTGCACCTCCAACTCCCTGACCTGCGCTTCTCTCCTTTCCACATACGCCCCGTAATGCTCCCCCAACTCTTTCATGATCACTCCCATCGACCAGCCGTCCGAGATGATGTGGTGCATCGCCAGCAATAACATGTGCTCCTCTTCACCTACTCTCCATACTCTCGCTCTCACGAGCGGCCCGCGCCTCAGGTCGAACCCTTCGCGGGCGGCCTCTTCCAACATCAGTCGCGCAGTCGCCGCTCGCTCGCCCTCTGCGACGTCGCGCAAATCCGTCACTTCCAGCGAAAATTTCACCTCGGGTGAGACAACCTGGACGGGTCGCTCGTCAAGGATGGTGAAGGTGGTGCGCAGCGTCTCGTGGCGGGAGATGATGCTGTTGAAGCTGTACTGGAGAGCGGCGAGGTCGAGTTGGCCCTGGATATGGAAGGCGAGAGGCATGCTGTAGGACAGGGAACCGGGAGCCAGTTGATCCATGAACCACAACCTCTGTTGCGCGTACGACTGGGGAAAAACAAAGACTTCTTCGGACATGTTCGTTTCCTTCGTATGATGTTTAGAGAGAGGGATGCTTGATGTCGGATGATTGCAGAATCAAATATTTAATGGAGCATTGAGAGACGTCCGGGAAAGTGAAGGTCATGCCCCGCTTCCGAAAACCGATCACGACGGGAGACGGTCGTTAAACCGGCGAGAGGCTTTGCGACGCAACCTGTGAACGAGCGTTCCGGCTGTCAATAACGATCTTGCGAAAGCGGATTGGTGCGCATTAAGGATGTGTGAACGTCCGCAATACAAGGCTTCAGCCTGTAGATATTGGCGAGATGATGTCGGGAGATGACGTGAACGATGTTTAAGCCTGCTGATGTGAGAAAGAGTTTTTGTCCTGAGCAAGCCGTCTGCGTGCCAGCATGAGGGCCGCTTCCGAAGTTGCGATCTTCTCTCTCTTTGAAATTTCGATAAGGTTTTTCAGAGTGTGGTAGATATTCTTCGTCTCTTCTAACGACTCTGCGCGCGAACGTCCTCTCAGGCCGTGGGTCAAAAATATTACGCCCCCGGCGTTGATAATAAAGTCCGGCAGATACAGGATGCCCCTCTCGTGCAACATCCGGCCGTCCACGGCGTCTGAGAGTTGATTGTTAGCGCCTCCGCCGACGATCCGGCACTTCAACCTCGGAATCGTCCGGTCATTCAATATTGCTCCGAGCGCGCAGGGAGCAAATACGTCGCAAGCCACTTCGTATATCTGTTCGGGGTTAACCACCGTAGCGTTGAATTCTTTAGCGGTCTGTTGCGCCTGTTCCTCCAGCAGGTCGGACACCACAAGGCGGCCTCCCTGTTCGTGTAAATAACGTGCGAGATGCCGCCCCACGTTGCCGCAACCCTGTATGGCTATCACTTTTCCCGCCACCCGATCGCTACCGAAGGCTTCTTCCAGCCCGGCGCGAATGCCTTGATACACACCAAGCGCAGTTATCGGAGACGGGTCGCCCTCGCCTCCTAAAGCTTCCGGGATACCGAACACGTGTTTCGTTTCGGTGGCGATGACGGCCATATCCTCAGGGTTGGTTCCGACATCTTCCCCCGTCCCGAATCGTCCCTGTAACGATTCGACCAGACGGCCGAAACTCTTAAAAACTTCTTTCCTGCTCCTGATCCCTTCATGCTTGATGATAACTGCTTTTGCGCCTCCATGATTCAAGCCCGCCCCAGCAAATTTATAAGTCATGGCTTCGGACAATCGCAGTGCGTCGATGATGGCCTCTTCTTCGCTGGCGTAAGCTTTATAGCGAACTCCTCCGAGCGCCACTCCCGGTGAAGAGTCGTGAATGCTGATGATGGCCTTCAACCCGCTCTGTTGATCGTGCCTGAAAATCAACTGCTCATGCCCGTGCTCCGTCATGTATTTGAATATATCCATAAACTCGTTCCGGTGAACAATGGCCTCTTCGGGGTTTACACTCGCGGCTTTTCTGCGCCTTAACTTCAATTACGCGCGCTCGCCGCTTGCTTGCGCCTTTTGCTGAATCCGCGTCGCCCACCGGTTAAAGAAGGCCGTCCCATGTGTGCGCCATGAGTTGACAGGATGATCGAGATCGAAATTTTTTGGCGGTTCGACATCAACGCGTCCGAGTTGGCGATCACGAATGGCTTCTTCGACCAGCCGGTTGGAGTTGTATTCGGGGTGTCCCATGTGCATCAGGAACCTGTCATCGCTGGTCTCGAAGATAACGTATCCCGTCTCTTCGGAGTGAGCCAGCAGGTTGATGACGCCGGCTCTGTGTCCCGCTTCGAGCGCATGGTCGGGAATACCCGCGTGGCGGCTCTGCGGACACCAGAAAGTCTTATTGGTTGTGCCCATGATGAGGTGTTGCGGCTTGAGGTTCGCCGTTTCGAACACACCGAAAAGCTTCTTGCTGTAGTTGACTTTATCGACCCCTGCGATGTACGCGAGCGCCAACGCTCCCCAGCACAGCCCTAAGGTCGTCTCGATGTTATTTTTGGCGAACTCAAGTATCTCACGCACCTCGTTCCAGTACCTGATCTGCTCGAAGGGAATGTCCTCGACGGGCGCGCCGGTTAAGACCAGCGCATCGAGCCGCCGCTTCCGCCCTGCTTCATCAAATGAGACATACCACGTGTCGAGATTATTCCGGTTGCTGGATTTATAATCGTGGCTTTGGAGGCGTATCCAGACCGGCTCGATGTATTCGGGTGTTTGTCCGAGAGCAAGTAGAAAATCGAACTCGTAGGCTTCCGCGACCGGCATTAAGTTGATGATACCGACCCGCAACGGACGGCGTTCAGACGCCTCGGCCTGCGCCTCTGACCGCGTCAGGCATCTCACCTGTCGCTGCTCAAGCATGCTTTTCACTGGATACTGGTCGTTCACAATAACCGGCATCGCTTCGCCCCTTTCACGTTTGCAACGCCCGCAATGCTTTACGTCAAGAGATGGAAGACGTGACGCAGGTCTGCGGGAATCTCCCATTTGCCGGTCGAGGGGTCAACGCTGCGATACCGGGCATCAAACTCGCAGATCGCTCCGGCATAGGATTCGACTCCCCCCGGCACTTCCCCTTCAACCTCAAGCCAGTCATCCAGCAGCTTTTCTATCGTGGCGGGAAAAAGGGCGTGGTTCAGGTAAAAATGGTTATCCTCGCGCACGATGGCTCCGTGCGTCGTAAAGTATTGCCACAGGAGAACCCCGATACGGGCGTCGGCATCTTCCATCAGGTTTCCGTGCTGCGCGTCCAGCAGGAAGCCCCGCCGGATGTAATGACAGATTCTTTTGAGAAGCCACAAGACCGGCAACGCCTCCGCCTCCTCGGCAGTGAGAATCTGAGAGAGGTAGCCTCTCATCTTCTCGGAAGTAGCCATCCAGAAAAACTGCGTGTCAGCGCCCAACTCTTCAAAAGGGTCTAGCAGGAAATTCCCGACCAGTTTTTTAACCCAGTGATGAACGGAATGCGGAGCGGTGTGTCCGAGTGTGTCGTGCAGCACGAGAAAAATGCTGAACAGGTATCTCAACGTCGTATCGTTGAGCACGCCTGACTGCCCTAACCGACGGGCGTCGTGCGGAAAGAGTTTTCTCACGACGGCCATATCCTCCGTCATGAATTGATCGGCCACATTGCTGAAGAGCAGCCCTCCCTCGACATCGGAGTTAGTCCACTCCATCTCGTGCACGAGGTCTGCGAAGACGGCATAGCGAACGAACCCGGCGTGATGCAGGACATTGACCCCCTGCACCCGGCTTGCCAGCGAAGCCGGCGAATATGATTCAACCCGCAAACGCCGTGCGAGTTGTCCGACAAAATCGGGTGAACGCAATACCTGTTGAGCTTCCAGCGTGCGGCGGTCAAGTTTGGCGTGAATGATTAAAGGATAGGGCGGCTCGCACGGGTTGATGTGCTTGACGACCAGAACCAGATAATGCTCATCCTCTGCATGCTCGGCGGGGGTTCTCACGATATTGCGAAATTGATCGCTGATGCCCCCGAAATCCCCACCCGCCGCGCGTTCCAGTGCGCTCGCGCCCGTTTTCATCTGCTGCCGCAAATGTGGGTTCGACTCCGTGCCGAGCCGCTGCTGCAAGTAGCCCGCGCAGGCCGCTAACTTCTGGCTCAACGTCAACGAGCCGAGGGCAATGCCGTGAAGTTGCGTGAAGTGTTCCTGCCAGATGTCATCTTTAATTGGAGCATTGACGATCATGTTTGTCACCGCATCTTTAACATCAGGGTTTGCTTCGCTCTCATCCTGAATCGGTTTCGGAGTTCTGAGGTTTTTTATGATTGAGAGAGGAAGAGTTATCGAGGATTGTTTACGACGTGTGCCAGTTCAGGTTGCTGCGCCGTAGATATGCGCGGCAACTTGATGCGCAGTTACGCATCAGGCGACTCGTCTTATTTATGCTGCATCTCCGCCATCGAGGTTTCGGGAACCGTGAGCACGCCTTCGGCGGAGATTTGCGCGCTGCGGCCTTGCCTTGGGATTCGCTTGATCTTCACCGTCTCGACTTCGATGCCCTGAGCTTTGGCCTCTTCGATGGCCTCGCCCAGTCCGAAAACCGTCGG
>DASPJG010000697.1:0-3256 GCA_035628755.1 Pyrinomonadaceae bacterium | reverse complement strand
GTGTTCGATGACGAGGACGGTGTTGCCGAGAGAGACGAGACGTTGGAGCACGTCGAGCAGTTTGTGTACGTCGGCGAAATGGAGGCCGGTCGTCGGCTCGTCGAGGATGTAGATGGTGCGTCCGGTGGCGCGTTTCGAGAGTTCTTTGGCGAGTTTGATGCGTTGCGCCTCGCCGCCCGAAAGCGTCGTTGACGACTGGCCGAGCTTGATGTAGCCGAGGCCGACATCGAGGAGCGTCTGAATCTTCTGTTTGATCTGCGGGATGTTTTCGAGGATCGGCAACGCCTCTTCGACAGTCGTGTCCAGCAGTTCCGCGATTGATTTGCCCTTGTACTTCACCGAGAGCGTCTCGCGGTTGTAGCGCGCACCGCGACACACGTCGCAGAGCACGTAGACGTCCGGCAGAAAGTTCATCTCGATGCGCTTGAGGCCGTCGCCCTCGCAGGCTTCGCAACGCCCGCCCTTGACGTTGAAGGAAAAGCGACCCGGTTTGTAGCCGCGTTCGCGCGATTCGGGGAGCATCGCGTAGAGTTCGCGCAGAGGGGTGAACAGACCCGTGTAGGTCGCGGGGTTGGAGCGGGGCGTGCGGCCAATCGGCGACTGGTCAATCTCGATCACCTTGTCAACGTTGTCCAGACCTTCGATTGACTCATACGCGCCGGGTTCGTCGATCGAGCCATAGAGATGGCGCGCGAGCGCGCGATAGAGAATGTCGTCGATCAGCGTGGACTTGCCCGAACCCGAAACGCCCGTCACGACCGTCAGCAAACCGAGCGGAAACGTCACGTCAATGTCTTTCAGATTATGCTCGCGCGCGCCGCGCACGGTGACGCTGTGGCCGTTCGGAGCGCGCCGCTCGGCGGGCAGGTCTATCTTCCGCGCGCCGCAGATGTAGAGACCCGTGACGGAGTCGGGATTGCAGGCGACTTCTTCCGGCGTTCCGACCGCGACGATCTGGCCGCCGTGGACGCCCGCCGCCGGGCCGATGTCAACGACGTAATCGGCGCGGCGAATAGTCTCCTCGTCGTGTTCGACGACGAGCACGGTGTTGCCGAGGTCGCGCAGGGCGCAGAGCGTCTCGATCAGGCGTTGATTGTCGCGCGGGTGGAGGCCGATGCTCGGTTCGTCCAGCACGTAGAGCACGCCGCGCAGTTGCGAGCCGATCTGCGTAGCGAGGCGGATGCGCTGGCCTTCGCCGCCGGAGAGCGTGGCCGAGGGACGGTCGAGCGTGATGTAACCGAGGCCAACCGATTCGAGGAAGCGCATGCGGTTGCGTATCTCGCGCAAGACGAGTCCGGCGATCTGGTTCTCGCGCTCGTTCAAAGTCAGCTTGTCGAAGACGGCGACGGCTTCTTCAATCGGGATCGCCGTGTACTGCGCGATGCCTAAGCCCCCGACGCGCACGGCGAGCGATTCCGGTTGCAGCCGTTGACCGCGACACGCAGGGCACTCGACGGGCGACACCAACTCTTCCAGAGCCTCGCGCACCTTCTCGGACGGCGCATCGTTCATGCGCTCGCGCAGGTGGCGCACCGCGCCCTTCCAATCGCTCTGGTAAGTGTAGAGTCCCTGCCGGAAAGTGATCTGCCCTTCGAGGCCGTGAAAGAAAGCCTCGCGCGCGTTCTTCGGGAGCGCGGAGAAGGGGATGGCCGCGCTCGCGCCGAAATGCTCTGCGACGGCCACGAGCGCGCTGCGCAAATAAGCCGAGCCTTGCTTGTCGGCTGCGCCCATGAAGAGTTGCTTGTCGACGCGCTCGTGCGGGTCTGCGAGCAACTTGGCGGGGTCAACTTCGAGCACCGTGCCGAGGCCGTGGCAACGCTTGCACGCGCCGTAAGCCGAGTTGAAAGAGAAGGAGCGCGGTTCGAGCGGCGCGACGTTGATGCCGCAATTGACGCAGGCCATGCGCTCCGAATACATCTTCTCTTCGCCGTCAACGACCGAGACGAGCACCGCGCCGTTCGTCAACTTCAAGGCCGTGCGGACGGATTCGGTGAGGCGTTCGTTGATGCCCGGTTTGATGAGGAGGCGATCAACGACCGCTTCGATGGTGTGATTGCGCCGCTTGTCGAGTTTGATCTCTTCGTCGAGCGAGAGCAGTTCATTGTCCACGCGCGCGCGCAGGAAGCCGTCTTTGGCGAGTTTTTCGAGTTCCTTTTTGAACTCGCCCTTGCGCCCGCGAACTATCGGCGCGAGGATCATCACGCGCTCGCCTTCGGGCAGCGCAAGAACGCTATGCACGATCTGCTCGACGCTCTGGCGCGTGATGGCCGCGCCGCAGATGTGGCAATGCGGTTGCCCGACGGACGAGAACAGGAGGCGCAGGTAGTCGTAAACTTCCGTGACCGTGCCGACGGTCGAGCGCGGGCTGCGCGAGACGGTCTTCTGCTCGATGGAGATGGCAGGAGAGAGGCCGTCTACGGAATCCACGTCGGGGCGTTCGAGTTGGTCTAAAAACTGGCGCGCGTAGGCCGAGAGCGATTCGACGTAGCGGCGTTGGCCTTCAGCATAGATCGTGTCGAAGGCGAGAGACGATTTGCCGGAACCGGAAAGTCCGGTGATAACGGTCAGGCGGTCGCGTGGGATTTCCACGCTGATGTCTTTGAGATTGTGCTGGCGCGCCCCGCGCACCGTGATGCGGTCAATTGCCATTCTTCAAACACTCTTGCGCTGTAGCTACAGACGTAAAATTTCGGGAGCGCAGAAACAGGCATTTTACGCGACCCCGCGCCGCAGCACAAGCAAGGCCGATTTCGTTTCTTGACCCGGCATGAGATCAATCGCGCGCAGGCGACAGATCGGGCGCGCGTGGGCGACAACCTTGACACCTTTCGCACCCGGCTCCTACACTGCGCGGAAAGAACAAAGCATTCGTCGTAGAGTGGCCGCGTCGGCGCGGTGTGAGATGAAACGAAAAGGGGAGTGGTGAGTGTGAATCTGCCAAACACGCTGACGCTGTCGCGCATCTTCGTCGTGCCGCTGCTCGTCGCAGTGCTGCTCACGCCGTTCTCGGAGGATTGGCTTGGCGTGCCGCGCCACATCCTCGCCGCGTCGCTCTTTCTCGCGGCAGCTTTCACGGACTACCTCGACGGCCACATCGCACGCCGCCGCCAGCAGGTTTCCAGACTCGGCCAACTGCTCGACCCCATCGCCGACAAACTACTCATCTCCGCCGCGCTCATCTCGCTCGTCGAAAACCGGCTCGCGCCCGCGTGGGCGGTCGTTATCATCATTGGCCGCGAGTTGGCCGTGTCGGGTC
>DASPJG010000696.1:0-2593 GCA_035628755.1 Pyrinomonadaceae bacterium | reverse complement strand
CAATTCGGATACAGAAACCGGGATGCTCTTTCGGACTCAGGATGGCGGTCAGACGTGGCAGAATGTTAAGACCGCGCCGGAAGATGATCCAATTAAGTATGTTCATTTCACATCTGCTGATGAGGGTTGGATAGTTACAGGTTTTAGGGTGTATCGGACACGCGACGGGGGGCAGACGTGGTCTAATGTTTTAAGCTACCCAGAGGTCAAACGTAGAAACATGCAGGTACTTGGACTGGAAAGCGCCGAAGGCGAGGCCCCACAGGTTGAAGCCAGTGTTATCAGGTAAGAATTCCGGGCAGCCTTCAAATTCATCAACCTGCCGTCGATGAGCGCCCCCGAATCCTGCCGGCTAAATCGCACCTGTTAGTCGAAGTCGAACAGATCAGACAGGAATCCTTCCCGCTTCTTCTTATGATACCCGCCGTGGTGGGAGTCTTGTTGGCCGTGCGGGTGCTCGCGCCGGTCGGGGTAGCCGCGGCGCTCGTCACGCATAGAAGAATGATCGTGGGCTCGAAGTGGCGACACTTGGACGGGGACTCGTTCTGCTTCAAGGGGATGATTCAGGGAGGGTGATGTCCTAACTAGAGGGCAGATTATAGCTTATGAGCGGTTGCCGCAACACAACCATTTACAGGATGAACTGAAATTTTTTGCAACTCTACCCATTTGTTGGGGTATGAAAGAGGAGAAGTAGCGAGCAGGGCACTTGGGATTGGATGAGGCGGCGCGTTCGCAGAACTACGAAGGGGAAGCACCGATCAGTGCTTCCCCTTCGTAGTTCCACAATGACCCGCAATCCGCAACGGGGCCACCGCAAGCCCCAGATATGAGCGGGTGCTGAAGGGCGGGATCGCCGATCTCAAGTTAACGCTTTGAGACTGTATCGCTGCCGGTGTTGGCGATCCAGTAGCCGTAGGCGTTGGCAGCGACGTACAACGGACTCCTGCCCACCTTGATGTTTGAGATCACCGTCCCGTCTGCCGAAAAGACTGTGACGCTGTTGCTGCCGTTATTGGCGACCACATAGTTTTGACCGTAGCTCGCCAAGCCCGCCGCGCCGTCGCCCACTTTAACATTTGCCAGCGCCGCGCCGCTCTTGCCGCTCAACTTCAACACGACGCCGTCGAAGAAACACGAGACAAAGACATCCGCGCCGACGGCGACGAGGCCGAACGGCCCGCGTCCCACCGGATACGTACCGAGCGGCTCGCCCGCCGCCGACAGTTTCGTCACCGTGTCGTCTTTGTTGTTCGCCACCCAGATGTTGCCCGCGCTGTCGGCGGCCACAGCGACGGGACGCCGGCCCACCCGGTAGGTTCCGACAATCGCGCCGGCCTCCGTCATTTTCGTGACGGTGCTGCTTTTTGAATTCGTAATCCAGAGGTAGTCCCCCGTGATGAGCAATCCTTGCGGGCCTTCGCCGCCCGTCCTGAAGGTGCCGAGCACAACGCCGTCCAGCCCCAATTTAGTCACCGTGTTATCGGCGTTGTTGGCGACCCAGATGGATTTACCGGCGGCGATGCCCGTCGGGTTTTGACCAACCTCGTATGTCCCGATTACGGCGCCGCTGCCGCCCAGCTTGAGGAGTTTGCGGCTGAACTGGAGTGTCACCCAAACGTTGCCCGACGCATCGCTGGCGATGCTCGTCGGGCCTGCGCCGAGACCGACATCCGTGGCCGCCGTCGAATCGGTAGTCGCGGGTGTTTCCCTTGTAATGGGCGTCGTCCCGGTTGACTCCGCGGTCGTCTGGGCGGACGAGGCGGCCGGCGACCACAGCGCGGCAACGATTAGCGCCGACGCGCTCAGTAAAACTTTCTTCCTTTGCACTCTATTTTTCATTTGCCCTCTCCTTTGCCTGTCTCCGGCTTCGTCTGCGGCCAGTCCACCCAGCTGATTGTTTCGGCAATCCACTTAGGTTTGGCTAACCCCGGACACGAACCCCAGAGTTCGCGCGGCTCGTTGCCATAACGGACGGTCCCGATGTGCGACGACTTATCGGCATCCACTACCGGATCGAGATCGGTGAAGCCGAGTTTACGCCGCAGCAGCTCCATGTCCGCGGGCGCGCCGGTGAGGAACGACCAGCCCGGTTGCACGTTATGCATTTTGGCGTAAGCGGCGAGACTCTGCGTGGTGTCCTGCTCCGGCTTGAGCGTGAACGAGTACATGAAGATGTCTCGCCCGACACGGTCGCCGAGAAGTTTCTGCACCCGCACCAGATTCGTAGTGATGCCGGGGCACACGCCGTCGCACTTCGCGTACATGAAGTTGATGATGACGAGCTTGTCCTTGATCAAGTCGTCATAGAAACGAACTTTCTTCCCCAAGTGCGTCGTCAGGAGGACATTCGGGAAACGTTGCTGCCGCAGACGCTCGCGCGACGAGACCTGCGGGGCGGGCGACGAAGCGCGCGGCGTCTGCGCCTGCGCCACGAAAGCGCCCGCCAGGGGGGCCGCGCCGAGCAATCCCAGCATGCCCCTTCTATCCATATTCTTCATAGCTCAACCGTTCCTTTCTCCAATCTCCCGTGTCAGGGCTTGCGCCCCGCGGGAGTGGCACGCGTTTGGTGGCGGTGACGGACTACGGATTA
>DASPJG010000695.1:0-3867 GCA_035628755.1 Pyrinomonadaceae bacterium | reverse complement strand
TCACTATCCTGTGATAGTGAAGTCCGCCCTCCTTCGCTGCCTGTGCAGCAGACGTTAATTCCACGCACATTAATCAGCGACCGGATGATGAAGCCCCGCCGCCCTGATCCAGTCGTCCATGAACTGCCAGCTCGTATGGTTGCCGAAGTGCGTATTCACGTCGTGACCGACGCCAGGGATCGCCTGCACCGTGACGCTTGACGCACTCGCGTAGAAGGCCGCCTCGCCCGCCGCCAGCGAGGCCGGGAACAGCGCGTCGTGCTCTCCGAGTTGAACGAGTACGGGGCCTGTCACCGCGCCGACGCGGTTGGCGAGCGGGTTGAATGCGGCGAAGACTCCCGTCTGGAGTTGCCCGCGTGAGAGGAGTTCGGACAGGTTATCTCGGTCGTAGGCGATCACGTCGGGGTCTGCGCCGGGCGCGTAGTAAAAGAGTTCTGCGCGCAGGTCTGGTGGGAAAGGAAAATATTTGTGCTGTAACATCTCACCGATGACAGATTCCGGTATCGGCAGATCGTGCAGCACGTGCCCCATGCCGGTGGTGATGACGGCGTCGGCGTCCGCGTAGGTAGCCTGCTCGTAGACGGCGTTGATGCTGCCGAGCGAGTGGCCGACCAGCACCACGCGGTCGAAGGCGTGGCGGATGTCGCTCTCGCCCGAACGCAGCCGCCCGATGATCTGATGGATCGCGCCCGCTGTTGCGTCGAGCGTCAGGAGGTCTCCGTCCGGCTTGCTGCTCTGGCCTGTGCCGAGTTGGTCGATGGCGAGCACGGCGTACTTCTGCGCAGCCATGTAACGGGCGAACGAATAGTCGTGGCCGTTAATCTCGGGCACGTCCCAATACTTGTGGTTGTAGTTCCCACCGTGCAGTGCGAGCAGGAGGGTGCGGTTACGATAGCTGCCTTGATAGTAGAGGTAGCCGGCGACTTTGTACGTCTTGCCGTCCGAGAGCGTGACGGCGAAGTTCACGCGGTCAACCTTGATGCTTTGGGACGACTCGCCGGCGAAGACCGCCGCGGTCAGCGTGAAGAGGACGGCGACGGCGGACGCAAATTTGATGATCGCCCCGGCGGCAAGGGCTGTCCGTTCACCTCGGTGTTGCAATGACATATCCTTATTCTTTTATCTCCTTATTCTTTTGTCCTGATTAGTACGTCGGCAAAATAACGCCGCGCGGTCGGCGGGGAGCAGCCTGCACCGAGGCGTGTTTCGCGCCACAATAACTAACGCGAACATTACAGGCAAAAAGGATCAGGAAAAGTTTGCGCGGCGGTGAGATCGGGCGGGGCTTTATCGGTAGTGTTGCAAGAATCAGTTTCCTGATGATACTGGCTCTGCTCTCATACCTCACGTCTGCCTGAGGCTATTCCATGAAGCATCACTACTCGCCTTTCAAATGGCGGCACTTCGAGCCCGAACTCATCTTACTTTGTGTGAGGTGGTACTGCCGCTACCAGCTTTCCTAACAGATTGTCGTGTGAGGGTTGCTGGAACTGTCTGACATAAATAGTTTGAAGGTCACCTGGCCGTTGTATAACGACCGGGAAATTTCCGGGAAATTCTTCACCGACTTCGTTGAGGACAGCCACTTCTTGCTCACCTCTATTTCGAGGTGAGTAAGAAGTGAAGGTTTTTGCAGCACTACGATAGCTCGTCTCCCGGTTCGGTCATCTCTATTCCACGCGCACGCGATCACTCGACCCGCGCCCGAAGGTTTCGGGGGAATACATCTCTTCGGCCTTCGACGGAGGCACAACGAACAGGCCGGGCGTCGTCGCACGCGCGAAGTAGCTGTACTCATGCTCGCCTTCCCACAAGAGCGACGTGAAGGCTTCGACGCGCTCGTCGCGCAGGTTCTGGTGCTCATACCATGTGCCGCGCTGGTACCAGTAAAAATTGGTGATGCCCTGCCCGCCGCGGTAGAGTCCCGACTCGGTTGAACCATTGGGCAGTCGCTCTGTGGTGGCAAGCGCGGCGTTCAGCGCTTCGAGTCCGGCCGGAAGCGGGTCAACCAGCGCGACGTGATAACGCCGTGCCGGATTCGACATCGTGAGCCGTACGCGCACGCGCGCCCCCGCCTTGATGCGCCAGGTGCCATCGGCGTCGCGTCGCACGTCCGCCGGTTCGTCTATCGCTTCATATTTGCGTTCGACGCGGAAGCCGTAATCAGCTGCGGCAAGCGTCAGGTTAGCGGGCGCGTACTTCGTCCCGATACGGAAGTAGAGCCGCCCTGCGCCTTCTTTGCCGATGGTCAGGTTGACGGGCGCGCTCGCGGTGCGTTCGACGAGAGTTGACATCGGCAGATTGAGTTGTTGCCGATCAACCGAACGACCCTTGAACGCCTGCTCCCCTGCGTAACCGCCGCCGAGCCACACGCGCGCCACGAAATCGGGCGTGGCGCGCTCATAGGTGTTGAAGTAACGGTCGAGCGCGAGCAGGATGAAGACGTTCTCCTGCGTGTTGTCCCAGTGCCCGCGTTTGCGGTGCGAGAGCAATCCGCGAACGAGTTTCGGGATGAGATCGCTTGTCGGACGGTCGCCGATGAGGGCTTCGAGGATGACGCCGTCCGCGCGACGGTCGGAATGAAGAATGGTGTACTCGCCGTCGCTGTAAGCGTCTGCGAAGTGCGCCGCGCCCGCCGTCTCGATGATGCGGTTGTTCAGGTGGCGAATGATGGCTTGCGTCTCTTGTAATGAAGCGGCGTCGCCCGACAGAACTGGCAGCAGCCAGCCAAGCGATTCGATGGAAAGCTTTTCGACGCCGCCTGCCTCTGCGATGAGCCTGCGCGCACGCGCGCCGTCGCGGTCTTTCATCAACGCGCGCACGTAGAGGGCGTAAGCCTGAATCGCACGCTTTGATTCGGGGCTGTAGTCGCGCGGAATTTTTCTCTCGATCTGGCGTAGGTAGCCTTGCGATTTGGTCAACATCCCGGCGGGCACGGCGAAGTCTTTGCCCTGAGCGCGCACCAGAGCATGCGCGACGTGGACGGAGACGTAAGGCACCGAAGCCTTGCCGCGTCGCCAGAAATCGAAGCCGCCGTCTTCGTTTTGCAGCCCTTGCAGGCGTTTGAGATCGACGCCCATCGAGGCGCGCATGGCCTCGGGCGTCGGGAGGTCTTTCGCCTTGAATGCGTTGAGCACGTCTTTGAGCGCGGCGAGCGCGATGACGCGCGAAGCGATCTGTTCGGAGCACTCGTAAGGATAGTTGACGAGGTAGATAACGGCATCCGTAAGTTCCTGCAACTGGGTCGAGGCGGTCGTCACTTCGAGTCCGCCGAAAGTCTGGACGACTCCGTTCGGGGCTTTGACAAGTTGCGAGATCGCCCCTTGATCAATCACGCCGTAAGTTGCGAAGGCTTCGGTCGTAGCGGGCGTATAGACGGGGAAACTGACGAGCGCGGCGTCGGCCTGGTTGCCTGCGGCGGCGGCAATTTGAAAGCGCGCCGTGCCGGGTTTGACGGCCGCGATGGGGAAGCGAACTTCGACCCGGTTGTTGGCGGGCACCTGAACGCGGCGGCCTGCTCCTTCCGTCAGGTCGGCGTTTGTAGAGCGCACGGCGACGGCGACGCTCATCGCCGCGTCGGTCTGATTTTGCAGGACGACGGGGAGTTCGGCACGGTCGCCGTAGTTGAGGAAGCGCGGGGCGGAGGGGCGAGCCATGAGCGGCTGGCGGGCGGTGATGTTTGATTCGCCCGCGCCGAATTGTTTGCCGCCCGCGACCGAGACGGCCATGATGCGATAGCGCGTCAGGTTATCGGGCAGTTTAACTTTAACCTGCGCGCGCCCGTTCGCATCGGTCGGGAGCGACGCGGCGAAGACGGCGAGCGCGTTGAAGTTTCGACGGAGTTGGATCATACCCTCCGGCTCGTTG
>DASPJG010000694.1:0-4046 GCA_035628755.1 Pyrinomonadaceae bacterium | reverse complement strand
GGCCGCGACCGCACTTTGCCGGAGCGTCGGGAGTTGCGTCGCTGGCAAGGCTTTACATGGATGCGGCTCGCGCGAGCGGAGGCGCGGGGAGCAAGACGGGAGCGGCGGATTGCGCGAGCACCGGCGGGCTCTGGCTCAAGTGAGTTTCGGCGAAGCGCAGGACTTCCTCAGCCCAGTCGTCGAACAGGTCGAAGACTTCCCCAACCATCTCAAGGGTTCTCTGCCGCGTCGCGTCGTCCAACTCGATGCGCGCGAGAGATTCATGGTCGCCCGCGCCGGTGTGTTCGGCTTCGAGGTTAGCGTGGAAGTGGCCGAGATAGCGCAGTTCGATGCCGGTCTGTTCCTGTATCCGTTCGGCGAGTTGGAGCGTGAGCGGGAAGAGGACGTTGGCGGCCTCTTCCATCGCCTCGACGATGGCGAGCCGCTGGACGCTCGTTGCGCCCATGATGAGATGCGCGATGCGATAAGACAACATGCGATTGGCGCGCGTCTCGTCGCCCCAGAGGAAGCCGAGCCAGTCTGTGCCGTCGAACATTTTGTGGAAACCGAGCGTGCGGAAATCTTCGAGATACAGACGCCAGTGATCGTCGTCCTCTTGGCTGTAGGTGTTAACGCGCTGTTGTAGTTCATCCCCGGCGGCTTCCGCGCGGAGGAAGTATTTGTTGAGGTCGGCGAAACTCATGACCCAGTGCGCCATGCAAGGGTAGAAGGCGAGACGCTGCTCCGGCTCAAGGCTCTCGTCACGCAAAAAGTTGAACAGGGGCAACCGGGCGAACGCCTGTTTACGCTCCGTGATGGCCGTCAGAACTGTCTGCATCGTGGGTCTCTCCTGTGGTGAGTGTTTTGCGCGGCGGCCTATTCCGCCTCTGTTTAATAACGCGGCAAACCGAGGCCGCAGGGATCACGATGCGAGATTTTTTTAAGGCTTGACGTGAAGGCGAAAGGGCGGCGGGGCGACCATCTTCAACTTCGATGGTCGCCCCGCCGCTCGTTCGCGTGGGCTGAATGGAAGTTTACCGCGCGCCGAGTTGCACTTTGGTGACGACGAGGGGGCGGGCGGCGAGTTCGCGGCGGTAGAAGACGCGCGGGCGTTGGAGGCTGCGGTTCTCCGGGCTGGCGATTCTCTCTTCGCCGTCCACGAAGACGAGCGGCGGCTTTTGCAACTGGCCGAGCAGGCCGCGGCTCTGCTTCATGCTCTCAAGCTGCATGAGCGGCACGCGTTCCGTCGCATAGTCGAGCCACTCGCCCATCAGCACTTGTCCGTCGCGCGGGCGCGAATCGGCTGCGCCCTCCCTGAGTCCCTGCACGACGAGCGCGTAAGTCAGCAGGCCGTGTCCCAACTGCGTCGCCTCTTCCGCCGCCTGATAGCCTTGCGCGGCGGTGAGGATAAACATGCCTTTTTCGTAAGCGAGTTGCGCCAGCCCCTTCGAGTTCATCGGGCCGAGCCGCTTGTCTTCCGTTTCCAAAGCCTGACCGGAGTTGCAGGCGTCGAGCACGAGGAGAGCCTGTGCGGCGTCCACCGTGTCGAGCGCGGCTTCCAGTTCGCGGTCGGAGAGGCTGTGGTCTAAGAGCGTCTTCATCCCCGCCGCGTCAATCTTCGTGCGCGCGCCGGTGTAGCCGAGGTCGTGCGGGATGATGTAGAAGCGCGCGCCCTGCGCGATGCCGTGCCCCGCGTAGTAGATGATCACGGTGTCTTCGGGCTGCGCGCGTTTGAGTCTGGCGAGGTCGGGCGGAGCGGTCGCGGGCAAGGCCGACTCGTCGCCGCCGAGACGCCGGATGGCGAGCAGTATATTGGCCTTCGTGCTCTCGGTGTCGAGCAGGCGGATGACCTCGATCTTGCCGAAGCCTTCGATCCGCGCCTGAGCCTTCCGCACCTCCTCGCCGAAAGTCTGCGCGTCGGCGTTGGCGAAGTTCAGGTCGAAGGCGGCGTTCGCATACTTGTTGACGCCGATGGCGAGAATGTAAGCCGTGCCCGTGCGCCGCAAGCTCTCGTCGCCTTTAACGCGGAGTTCCGCATCCACGCTCTTCACGTTATCGCGGTTGAAGGCGTAGGCCGTCAGTTGATTGTCGCCCGCCACGACGGGCACGTTCGCCTCGATGACGGTCTTGCCCGCCTGCTTCAACACGTCGCCGCGCCACGCGCGCACGAGCAGGCCGTTGCGGAAGAGACGCACATCCTGCGCGCCGCTGCCCCGCGCGTTGCGCGCGTCGGGCGGTTCTTCCGCCACCTCGATCCGCACCTTCGCTTCGCGCGTGTTGATGCTCGAAAGGGCTTCCGGCGCGCCCGCGAGCGACAATCGCACCTGCGGCTGGCGGCGGTCGCGCTCGGCGATGTCTTTCGCGGCTCGCGGCCTGCGCCCCGCGAAGATTTCGCCGAGCAGCCCGGGCGCGTAATACTCGTTGAAGAAAACTTCGACCGGGCGCACGTTCGACGTGTTCCCCTCGAACCGCCACACGATCTGATTCCAAGCGGTGGGCGAGCCGTCGAACAACCCGTCGGGCGCGACGACGAGCCAATCCGCGCTCTCGCGCAGGGAGACGAGCGTGGCAAGCAGTTCGCCTCTGGCGTCGCCTGTCCAGACGCGCGCGCTGCCGTCTTCGCTGCCGCTCACGAGCCAGCGGCCATCGCGGCTGAACGAGAGCGCGTTCGTCGCGTCGGTGTGCGCGCTCGCGGTGCGCTGCGGCTGCCCAGTCGCCGTGTCCCAGTAGGTGATCTCGCCGCGCAAATTTCCGGCCACGAGCGTCAGCCCGTCGCGGTTGAAGGCGACGCTGGCAAAAGCGTCCGCGCCGTTCAGCGTGCGGAGCGCGCGCCCGCTCGCGGCGTCCCACAGGCGCGCCGTCTTGTCGTAACTGGCGGAGGCGAGCGTGCGCCCGTCGGCGTTGAAGGCGAGGGCGCGGACGAGCGCGGTGTGGCCGCCGAGAGTTTGCGCCGCACGCCCGTCCGCCGTGTTCCAGATTTTGATCTCGCCGTTTGAACTCCCAGAAGCGAGGCGCGCGCCGTCGGCGTTGAAGGCGAGCGAGTGGACTTCGCCGCCGTGCCCGGCGAGCGTGCGCAGCTCGCGCCCCGTCGCCGTGTCCCAGAGCTTGATCGTCCGGTCGTTACTGGCCGAGGCGAGCACGCCCGCCGCGTTGAAAGCGACGGCGTTGACCGTCTCGGCGTGAGCGGCGGGCGCGGGCAACTCGCGCCCGGACATCACCTCCCAGAGTTTGACGCCTCCGCTCAAGCCGCCTGCGGCAAGCGTCAGCGAGTCCGCGCTGAAGGCGACGGAAGTGATGGGGCCGATGTTGCCCGCGACGTTGCCCCCTAGATTGCGCAACTCGCGCCCCGTCGCCGTCTCCCACAGGCGCACCGTGTTGTCCTTGCTGCCCGAAGCGAACCACTTGCCGTCGGGGCTAAAGGCCGTCGCGTAGACGCTCGACGCGCGCGTCTCCAAAACACGCACGCTGCGCGGCGCGCTCACGTCGCGCAACACGACCGTCTTGTCGCCGTTGCTGGAAGCAACCAGCTTTCCGTCCGCGCTGAAAATCGCCGCTTCCAGCGTCTCCAAACTTTCGGCGTCCGAAGTCGCGCTCAACTGCCTGCCGCTCTCCGCGTCCCAACGCGTCAGGGCGAGCGCGTTCGCACCCGCCGAGACGAGGCCGCGCCCGCCGTCCGTGAAGGCCACGGCCACCACCGGATCGGCATGCCCCGCAAGCGTGCGCGTCTCGCGGCCACGCGCGGCGTCCCAGATTTTGATCGTCCGGTCGTCGCTGCCCGACGCCATACGCTTGCCGTCGGGACTGAAAGCCAGAGACCTCACCCTGTCCGTGTGCCCCGCAAGCGCGTGCAACTCGCGCCCGCTGCCCGCGTCCCACAGCTTGATCGAATTATCGCGCGCGCCCGTCGCCAGCAACCGACCGTCGGGGCTGAAGGCGAGGGTCAAAACTGCGCCCGCGTGTCCCGTCAGGGTGCGCTCCGGCTGTCCCGTCTGCGCGTTCCAGACGGGCACGGAGTTTTCGGCGTTGCCCGCTGCGATGCGGCGCGCGTCGGGGCTGAAGGCGAGTGC
>DASPJG010000693.1:0-5600 GCA_035628755.1 Pyrinomonadaceae bacterium | reverse complement strand
CCCGGAATATCCGCAGGCACGCCCGGCGGTGCGGGATAAGCACCACGCCGCTGCAAGAGGTCGGCGCGATTCAACGCCGCCGCGCGCACACGCACGCGCACGCGGTCGCCCGCCGCCTCCGGTCGTTCGACCTCGGCCACTTCCAACCCTTCAACCCCGCCATGAGAAACGATCTTGACTGCACGCATGGGTGCATCGTAAATCGGCAACTCGTAAATCGTAAATCGGCAACTCGTAAATCGTAAATCGTAAATCGTGAATAGAAAGAACCGGTCTTCACTCTATTCACGATTTACGATTCACGATTTACGAGTTACTGTCTTGCTCCGCATGACTCATCAGGCAGAGACATTTGTTGTGGTCAACTACAGCGCGGCTCGTGCGCGTGCCGCGTGGGCGCAGGCGGGGCGCGTGCTCCGTGAGAGCGGCGTGCGCTTCGACGTGCACGAGGCGAAGGATACGGGCGACGCGCAGAGGTCTGCGCGCGAGGCTCTGCGGGCGGGCTACCGGACAATCGCCGTGGTCGGCGGCGATGGCACGCTCAGTGAGGTGGTGTCGGGCTTTTTTGAGCCGGAGGACGAAGGCATTGCCGCATCGTGGCCAGCGGCTGCGAAGAGTCCCGCGCGGATCAACGCCGAAGCCGCGCTCGCCATCCTGCCTGCGGGCACGGGCAACGATTTTGCGCGCGGTCTTGAAGGCGAACGCCCCACGCTCGAACGCTGGCTCGAACGCTTGCTCAGACATGCCCGGCGCGACGCCCGCGCCACGACGACAACACGCGCCGTTGACGTGCTGCGCGGGACAATCGGAGACGAGGCGCGCCCGTTCTTCTGTCTGAACGCGGCGACGCTCGGCATCGGCGCGGAGGTGGCGGGGCGCGTCGCGTCGCAGGGAAACATGGTGCGGCGATTTCCGGGCGAGGCGCGTTTCGCGCTCGCGGCCTTGCAAGCCCTCGCGGGCTGGCGTGCACGCAGCGTCTCGGTTCGTGTGGATGACGGGGATGCGTTCGAGTGTGCGACGAATCTGGTCGCCATTGCCAACAGCCCCTACGCGGGCGGCGGCATGATGTTCTCGCCGGAAGCGCGCACGGACGACGGCCTGCTCGATGTCGTCACCGCCTGCAAATTCGCGCGCCGCTCGCTCATACGCGAGTTGACGCGCATTCACAGCGGCGGCCACGTCAGGAATCCACGCGTCAGTATTTCGCGCGGCGAGCGCGTGCGCATCGAACACCTCACGCCCGCCGACAGGCTCGCGGTCGAAGCCGACGGCGACGTGCGCGGCCACACGCCGCTTGAGTTCCGTGTCCTCGCGGGCGCGCTCAACGTGGTTTACTAAAAAGATTCAGGTTTCAAGTTAAAGACAGGAGAGCCTTCTTTCTTTAACCTGAAACCTGAAACCTGAAACCTGAAATTTGAAACCTACCCGGCGGCGGGAGTCGTCATCTCGCGTCGCTCGATGTCGAGCACTTTGTCGAGGCGGCGTTGGTGGCGTTCTTCGCCGGTGAAGCGCGCGCCGACGAAGGCGAGCACGATCTCGGTCGCCACTTCGATGCCGACGACGCGTGCGCCGAGACAGAGGACGTTACAGTCGTCGTGCTCGCGCGATTGGTGCGCCGAGTAGGTGTCGCCGCACAGGGCGGCGCGCACGCCGCGCAGCTTGTTTGCCGCCACCGACGCGCCGACGCCGCTGCCGCAGATGATGATGCCGCAATCCACGGCACGGTCGCGCACGGCTGCGCCCACCTTCACAGCGTAATCGGGATAGTCGTCGGGCTGCGCGCCGTCGTGCGTGCCGAAGTCCACGATCTCGTGCCCCGCGCCGCCGAGGATTTCGATGATGTGTTCGTTGAGCGGGTAGCCGCCGTGATCCGCGCCGATGGCGATCTTCATTCGGGTTGTCTCCTCTGGCGCGGAATTGTAGCGCAAGGTGGGCGTCAGCGCGCGTGCGATTCGCCAGCGGGCGGCCTCTGCAAGTTGATGGTGAGCGTCTGCCCTGTGCGTTCAAACTGCGCGCCGCGAAACTCGGCCTTGACGCCTTCGGCTTCGAGCGTGAGCTTGCCTTCCGCTTCACGCACGACGGGTTCGACGGCAAGTCCGGCAAGAGTCAGTTGGCGCACGCCATTAAAGAGCGGGTGCGCGCCCGCGCCGCCGGTGAGCATGTGCCGGTGGAAACTTTCAATCGCGCCCGCGTCGTTGCCGAGCTTGAGGTGGCGTGTGTGAAGCACGTCGGCTGCGCCGATCCGCAAGACGTTCAGAGGGTCGAAATTTTGCGGCCAGAGCGGAGCGGCGGCGTCCGCTTTGACGACGATCTTCCAACCCGCCCGCGCCGCAAACTCGCGCCGTAAAGCTTCCCGGCGCGCGATCAAAGCCTCCGTTTCAACTTTAGCGCGCGAGCGCGCCGACGCCACGAACGATTCGGAGAGCGCGCACGACTCCGGCGCGGGCGCGCCGGGCAGCGCGGCGGCGAGCAGTTCGTCGAGCGAGCGTGCATCACCGGCTTCGAGCCGCGCCGCCCAGCCGGGCGCGAAGCGTTCGAGCAGGAGGGCGAGCGCGTGCCCCATCGCGTAGCCGCGCGTGCGCAGTTCTCCGGCGGGGTATTCGTTTGCGTTCAGGTCTGACCGGCGCGCGCCCGCGGCGCGGGCTTCGACGTAGCGGGCGAGTCCCTCGTTTAGTTCGAGCGCGCGCTCGTAGCCCGACGCGCCCGCGCTGAGTCGTGCGAAGCGTTCGCGGCGGGTGGCGAGCGCGAGGCGCGCATGGCAGGCGGCGTCCTTCGAGCGGGCGGCGCGCTCGGCGCGTCTCAGGGCTTCCGTCTCGATGCGCCGGAGCGCGAGCAGTTCTGCGTCTTCAAATGGATAGGTGAAGAGTTCGAGTTCGTTGCCAGCCCACTTCGGATGTCGCTCGCGCTGGTGGACGTGGAACATCTCGTGGAGGACGAGCGCGGCCTGCTCTTTGAGCGAACGCCGGGGGGTTGGCTCGATGATCGCCGTTGCCGTCCAGACGCCGCCGAGTTTGACGGGCGCGTTGGCCGTCACAGTCTCGTGGCGACCGGGGAACGCCCACACGCCCTGACGCGACGAGAGCGAGACGAATTCTTCGGGCGGGGCGGGATGACGAAAGAGCAGCGTCGTTCGCCCGTCGTAGATTTCGACGGGGATGCGGCGCGGGTCGAAGTCAGGCCAGAGGGTCGCGCGCGACGCGATGCGATCAACTTCGGCGACGACCGAGTAAACGTCCACGGCGGCAGCCCGAGCGGCGCGCGGCGCGGGCTGCGCCGGAACGCCGAGCGCAGCCGGGATGGAGAGCAGAAGCAGGACGGCTAGAATGCGCATAAAGGCAATTCAGCCGGGGCGGCGCAGAAGTTCCACGAAGAATCACTTGCCGAGCAAGGCGCGCGCGCGGCTGACGACGTTCTCGACGTTGAAGCCGAGGTTGTGGAGCGCAACGTCGCCGGGCGCGGACGCGCCGAACCGGTCGAGGCACACGCAATCGCCCGCGAGTCCCGTGTAGCGCGCCCAGCCGAGGCTCGCACCGGCTTCGACGGCGATGCGCGCCGTGACGTGCGGCGGCAAGACCTCCGCGCGATAGCTCGCCTCCTGCGCGTCGAACAATTCGCAGCAGGGCATCGAGACGACGCGCACGCTTGCGCCGCCCGCCTGCAACTCTTCTCGCGCCCGGAGCGCAAGCGAGACTTCCGAGCCGGTGGCGATGATGATGAGTTGCGGCGTTGCGACGGGACGGCCTTCGGCGTCGGTCGCTTCGGCGAGGACATACGCGCCGCGCCGCGCGCCCTCCGCGGGGTGATAAAGTTTCTGATCAAGGGCGGGCACTTTCTGGCGCGTCAGGATGAGGGCGGTCGGCGCGTGGCGTCGCTCGATGGCGATGCGCCATGCCTCGCGTGTCTCGTGCGGGTCGGCGGGGCGTATGACGTAGAGGTGGGGGATGGCGCGCAAGCCCGCGAGGTGTTCGACGGGTTGGTGCGTCGGGCCGTCTTCGCCGAGGCCGATTGAGTCGTGCGTGAAGACGTAGATGACCTGCACTTCCGAGAGCGCGGCGAGGCGGATGGCGGGCTTCATGTAGTCGGAGAAGGTGAGGAACGTGCCGCCGTAGGGGATCAGCCCGCCGTTCAGACTGATGCCCGTCATGGTTGCGCCCATCGCGTGTTCGCGCACCCCGAAATGAAGGATGCGCCCCTCGTATGACCCGGCCTGAAAACTGCCGCCCTCTTTGATGTCGGTGTTGTTCGAGACGCCGAGGTCTGCCGAGCCGCCGACGAGCGCGGGCAGCACGCCCGCGAGCGCGTTGATGACTTCGCCCGAAGCGACGCGCGTCGCCATCGGCTTCGCATCCGCGAACGCCGGTAGCTTGTCTTCCCAACCGGCGGGCAACTCACCGCTCATCAGCGCGCGCCACGCGCGACCATGCTCCGCGTGCGTCTCCGCGTAGCGCGCGACGAGCGCGTCCCATTCCTGCTCCGCCTGCGCGCCGCGTTCGATGGCCGCGCGGAAATGTTTGAGCGCGGCGTCGGGCAGGTGAAACTCTTCGTCCTCCGGCCAGCCAAGCGCGCGTTTGGTTTCTTTGACGGCCTCCGCGCCGGGCGCGTCGGAGTGCGCCTTGCGCGTTCCCGCCACGGGCATGCCGTAGCCGATGACGGTCTTGACGGAGATGAGCGACGGGCGCGTCGTCTCGGCTTGAGCCTCGCGGATGGCGCGTTCGATGGCGGCGAGGTCGTTGCCGTCCTCCACGGTTGAAGTGTGCCAGCCGTAGGACGCGAAACGCTGCGGCACGTCTTCGGTGAAGGCGAGCGAGGTGAAGCCCTCGATGGTGACGCGGTTGTCGTCGTAGAGATAGATGAGCTTGCCGAGTTTGAGATGACCGGCGAGCGAGGCGGCTTCGCTCGCAACGCCCTCCATCAAGTCGCCGTCGGAGACGATGGCATAGACGTAATGATCGATCAGGGGCAAGCCGTCGCGGTTGAACTTCGCCGCGAGGTGCGCCGCGCCCATTGCCATCCCGACGCCGTTGGCGAAGCCCTGACCGAGCGGCCCCGTCGTGATCTCGACGCCGGGCGTGAGCACGTTTTCGGGATGCCCCGCCGTTTTCGATCCCCACTGCCGGAAGTTCTTCAACTCTTCGAGCGGCAGGTCGTAGCCCGTCAGGTGCAGGAGCGAATAGACGAGCATCGAGCCGTGCCCGGCGGAGAGCAGGAAGCGGTCGCGGTTCTGCCACTTCGGGTTGCGCGGGTTGTGGCGTAGAAAACGCGTCCACAGCACGTAGGCCATCGGGGCTGCGCCGAGCGGCAGCCCCGGATGGCCGGACTCGGCGCGCTGCACGGCATCGAGCGAGAGCGTGCGAATCGTGTTAACGCAAAGTTGGTCGAGTTCCGCATCGGGCGGCGTGGCGGTTGGAGATGTTGACGCGCTCATCTTAAAAGTTTCCTCTGCCTGACGGTTTCAAGTTTGAATGATTACGGCGGCCTCAGATTCTAACGCAAGCCGCCTCGCGCCGCGACCAAAGTCTCGCACGAGAACTTGCGGGCGCGCGGCCTGCCGTAGTCTCCGTTTCAACCGAAAGCCCCTTCGATCCGGTCGGGTCGAAGGG
>DASPJG010000692.1:0-4012 GCA_035628755.1 Pyrinomonadaceae bacterium | reverse complement strand
GGGAGTTGCAGAAGAACCTCGCCGCCAAAGAGCAGGAGCACATCGACCGGCAGATTCTCGCCGCCGAAATACGCGCCGGGATCGCCGAGTACGAACTCGCCAACCACGACCTTCAGGCCGAACTGGCCGAGGAGGCCGACACCTTCATGCGCGACAAGTTTACCAACCGGGAACTCTACGACTGGATGGTATCGCAGCTCTCGGCCACCTATTTCCAGAGCTATCAGATGGCTTACGATGTCGCCCGCCGCGCGCAACGCGCCTACCAGCACGAGTGCGGGGCGAGCGACACCTTCATCGAGTTCGGCTATTGGGACAGCCTCAAGAAGGGGCTTCTGGCCGGGGAGAAACTCCACCACGACCTCAAGCGGATGGAGGTCGCTTACCTCGACCGCCACCGCCGCGACTACGAGTTGACCAAGCACGTCTCGCTCGCGCTCATCGACCCCGCCGCTCTGCTTACTCTGAGGCAGACGGGCGAGTGCTTCGTCGAACTGCCGGAGGAGTTGTTCGACCTGGATCACCCGGGACACTACCTGCGGCGCATCAAGACGCTGAACGTGACCATCCCCTGCATCACCGGCCCCTACACGGGCGTCAACTCCACGGTCACGCTGCTGTGGAACACTGTGCGGCGCGACACGTCGCTGCCGGGCGGCGCCTACGCACGGGCGCGCTCTTCCGAAGGGCTGCCGCTCGACGACGCGAGGTTCCTCGACAACGTCGGCGCCATCCAGTCCATCGCGACGAGCAGCGCGCGGGAAGACAGCGGGCTCTTCGAGCAGAACCTTCAGGACGAGCGTTATCTTCCCTTCGAGGGTGCTGGCGTCGTCAGCCGCTGGCGTATCCAACTGCCGAAGGAGACGAACAACTTCGACTTCAGCACCATCACCGACGCGATCTTTACCGTGCGCTACACCGCGCGCGACGGCGGTGAGCCGCTCCGCGCGGCGGCGCTCGAACACGTCGGAGAGGTCTTGCGGCAATCCGGCACGTTGTTTCGCGCCTTCAGTGCCAGACACAACTTCCCTGACGCGTGGCATCGCTTCTTCACGCCCGCGCAGGGCGACCCGCGGCACGTCCTCGAACTCAAAGAGCTGCGCAAGTATGTCCCCCCGGTGCTCGGTTCTTCATCCCTTGAGATTAAATCGATGTACGTCGTGCTGAGCCTCAAGGACGGGGTGACATACGACGCCGGATCGCCCTTCAAATTCAATCTGGCGAAAGACGGCGCGCGTGTCGGCGGCGAGCATGCCCTGGCCTTCGACGTCGGTTCGTTCGCAGCCCTCCCGGCGGCGCATGTCCTGTCGGCGGCGCAGCCGCTGGACGACGGTGTGTGGCGGGTGTCGCTCGACGCCAGCCAGATCGACGCGTTGCAGCCTGAGCTAATCGTAGAGGAAGACGTGGGCGGTGCCGCCGTGAAAACACTTAATCAGGCCGCAGTTGAGGATGTCTGGCTCGTTATCGAGTACGGAATCGAAGACTAGGCCGCACGCAACACTCTGCGGGCGGTCGGGCGCGTCACGCCGCCGCGAAACTCGTTTCAAAACCCACCTTGCCGTGCCGGAAGCTCATGATTTCCTCCCGGCACGGCAAGGTGGGTTTTGTTGCAAATACTTCCTGCCCTCCAGTCTCTCTTTTATCGCTATCTTTCAGACTGAAAACGTCGAGCGGCGGTGTTGACATCAAAGATCAGTCAACACCGTCCACCCGACGTTTTCAGGTCGGATGGCTGGTACTGTTGCAAAAATATTTTGGTCGCAATTAGTTGAGCTTTGGAGTTACACGCTGCCATAACATCTTGGCTAGTCTGAAAGTTCTCGCCACACTGACTAGGAAACTTCCCGCTTTATTCATGAGGCTGATAAATTCCATCCCATCATTTAACGAAACAGCATAACGCCCGGCATCACCTGCGCCACCGCACAAGATTCATAAAAAGCACGTTGAAGAGGCGTTGGGTGCATACCGCTGTTAGGGCGCAGCGGGTAAATCATAAGAGACCTTAGTTCCGTCAACCTCCACAATCCCGCGCGCGCAAAGTGCCGCGAACAACTGGGAGAGCTGTTGCTCCGAAAGCTCTTTTTTGAAGAGCGCATGTAGCGTGCTGATGAGGGACTTTTTTGTTCGGGGCTTGGATGCTTTACGGCGTATTAAGTCTGCCATGACGACTTCAACCTGAGCTTCGAGGCTGGCCGGAAGAACTGGTTTAAAGTAGGGTATATCCGCAATACAGGTAGAGCGTTGAGCAAAGATTTTTCGCCCCTTGAGGTATTTAATCAACGGGTCAAAACCACTATCCTTTGAGATAATGTGGAAGTAGGCGGTGGGGTCCTCGGACGAAAGGACGCCTATGTAGTAAGCGATGTGGAAATCAACGGCGTTATTCCCGACTGTTTCTAGAGGCACGTATTCGGCATTGCTGCCGAGGGTCTGGAGAGCCGCTGCAAGCGTTACCGGAACTTTAGACTGATGCGGCCCCAGAAACACTTTGACCTTGAATGGCCCGCCCTTCAGTAAGCCGATGTCATTAGGCTGAACATTCTCAAAATCTACAAGAATTATATTTGTTCGCATCGCGCCTCCCTGCGCGAATTGGTGCGCCCTAACGCCCTGCATCACCCGCCGCGCGCAACGGAATAATCATATGTGAGCCAGCCCGTAATTAGGGCAATTCAAAGCTTCTTTTACGTGAGAAATACTGCGCTAATGCCAACTTTATGAAAGCACCGTAAAGAAAGTTGAACGGAGCTACAAAAGCCAGCGTAGTTAACACTGCACGTCCGGCACTCGCCGAAATCCATCTTCCCAATTCAAAAGGCGGATACCCGCCAAGTCTATCGTTCACGATCTCTAGAATAATGAGGAATACATACCCGCACAATACTGAAGTAACAGCGATACACTGCCAGAGCAATAAGACAGACTTTACCCGGCTGGCTAGGAACTTATGCATAAGAACACTTGCGATACTCACAGCCACGACACCAATAAAGGATGGCCCCCACCATTTGATTCCGACAGACACATGTATGTTTAGTCCTGATTCCGAGGGACGCGAGTTTTCATACTCAACGGACAGCCATAACAAGATGTATGCAACCCCACCAGACAGCAGGCCATTGACAAGACCGAGTATGAAAGCGCGTCTGAGGCTTACCAGATTATTCAAGTTCATACTGCTCTCCCAAAGCGAAGCTGTCTAATGCTCGGCATCACCCGCCGCCATACAACCTCGAATCCACATAAGTTCTCGATAAGAGGATCGCTAACTCGCGGTCGCGTGCATGCCGTTGTTAGATGGCGGCGTAGGACGAAACTCAACGACCACCTCCTTGCACCTCGTTGGTTATCACTAACACTCGATTGGATAGTGTTGCGAAAAATATTTTAGTTGCTATGTGCAGCATATATAGTGATTCATCTATCACAAGATACTGTGCTGCATGGAAATTTTTGCAACAGTGCCAGCCATAGAATACTCTTGATCCCGTTCAATGTTCGGAGATAGTAATAGTTGATGGCTGGCTGAAACGATGAAACGTGAACTGGAAACAACCCGCTTACGGCTCCAACCTTGCCGGATTGATGACATCGAACTCGCTTATGACCTGTGGACTAACGACCATGTTCGGCACTTTCTGTTCGACGACCGGGTAATTTCGATGGATGAAGCGCGCTCGTTTGTCGAAGCAAGTCTTGCGAACTTTCAACAACATGGGTACGGACTCTGGCTCGTCTTCGCGCGCGAGGAGGGATGCTGTGTCGGCTTTGCTGGTTTCTTGCGCGCAGAGGGAGAAGCCCCTAGCCTGATCTACGGCATGCACCCCGACTTCTGTGGAAAAGGCTACGCGACAGAAGCCGCCGGGGCTGTGTTGAATTACGCGCTGGAAAGTCTCGCCGTGCCTCTGGTGAAGGCGGATGTGGATGAGCCAAATGTTATATCCGTGCGCGTACTTGAGAAGTTGGGCATGAGGCGAACACGCCGCGCCACCGTTGCAGGCCGACCGCT
>DASPJG010000691.1:0-8750 GCA_035628755.1 Pyrinomonadaceae bacterium | reverse complement strand
CTGAGTCCGCCGTCACCACGCTCGGCAGCCCGCTCGTCATGTAACCCCGACGCCTCCGAGATTTTCCGCCCTCAAACTTTAGCCGCAAACTCCGGCACGACGCTTTTGCTGCCTTCGGGTAACGTAAAGCGTCGTGCCGGTTTTATTGATACGGCAGGCAGAGAGGCGGCTTGCACAAAGCTTAAAGGAGTAGGATATAGTTACGGGCATTGCGAAACGTCGAGAAGTCTCGGAGAGAACAGGCAGGAGGCCAACGGGTTTATGAATATGCGGTCAGCCGGTGGGCGGGCGCGCCCGCCAGAGGTAAACATCTGGAAAGGACTCGCGGCGGGCGTGGTCGGCGGGTTGGCGGCGTCAGCCGTGATGAATCAGTTTCAAGCCCTGTGGAGCAGGCAGGCGGGGCGCGAGGAACGTTCGCACGGCGCGCAATCCTTGCAGCAAGGCTCGCCGCAGCAGGGCATCGGGCTTGAACTGCGCGCCGAAGGCAGAGACGAACGGACGGACGACGCGACCGAACGACTCGCCAACGTCGTCTCGCTGAAACTCTTCGCGCGCGAGTTGACGCAGCGCGAGAAGGACGCTACGGGCACGGCCTTTCACTACGCGATGGGCGCAACTTCGGGCGCGCTCTACGGCGCGGTGGCCGAGGCCGCGCCCGCTGCGACGACGGGCGCGGGCTTGCCTTTCGGCGTCGCCGTCTGGCTCATCGCGGACGAAGGCATCGTGCCTGCCGCCGGTCTCTCGAAGTCGCCGTCGGAATACTCGCTCTCGATTCACGCTTATTCGTTCGCCTCGCATCTGATCTTCGGGCTGACGGCGGAAGTTGTGCGGCGCGCGGTGCGCCACGCTTTGCGATAACGCTCGCGGCGGGCGCGTGTGCCTGAGAAATAATGTTCATCGTCATCATGGGAGTGTCCGGTTCGGGCAAGACGACGGTCGGGCTGCGGCTCGCCGGAGAACTCGGCTGGCGTTTCTACGACGCGGACGACTTTCACCCGCCCGCCAACGTGGCGAAGATGGCGGGCGGCATTCCGCTGGACGACGCCGACCGCCTGCCCTGGCTGGAATCCCTGCGCGCCCTCATCCGCGATTGTCGCGCGCGCGGCGAGAACGCAGTTCTCGCCTGCTCCGCTTTGAAAGCCAGCTACCGCGATTATCTGCTGCTCGACCAGCGCGTGAAACTCGTTTACCTCAAAGGCGATCTCGAACTCATCCGGCGGCGTCTGGAAAATCGCAGCGGCCATTTCATGCGCGCCGAAATGCTCGAAAGCCAGTTCGCCGCGCTGGAAGAGCCGGGGCAGGAATCGCACGTTGACATCTCCGCAACCCCGGCGGAGATCGCCCATGCGATCAGAATCCGGCTCGGGTTGTAGTAGGGAGACCGTGAGCGAGAAGGCGGTGGAAGATGTGACGGGGCGCAACCTTGACGAACTCTTTGCCGCGTTGGCCGCCTCGCCGTTCAGGCGTCGCTTCCGCCTGCGCGGCAAAGAGCTTGAATACCTGCATCGCAAAGGTTTGCCGACAGTTCTGGAGCACGCTGCCGATTTCATCGAGAAGCGTTTATCGCCCGCCGCGCCCGCCAACGACGGGCGGCAGACGCCGATGCGACATCACCCCGCCTTCATCGCTCAACACGCGACGGCCACCTGTTGTCGCGGCTGCCTGCAAAAGTGGCACGCGATCCCGAAAGGGCGCGTGCTGGAAACGGCGGAGAAGCGTTATATTCTGGAAGTCATCGAAACATGGCTGGCGCGCGAGGAGAAGCAGGATGCAGCAGGAGTTGCTCAAAATTTACCCGGTGGTGATTGAAGTCCCCGTCGCGTGGGGCGAGATGGACGCGCTGCGCCACGTCAACAACATCGTCTACTTTCGCTATTTTGAAAGCGCGCGCATGGCCTATTTCACGCGACTCGGCATTTGGGATTACATGAACGAGACGGGCATCGGGCCAATACTTGCTTCGACCGCGTGTAAGTTCAAACTGCCGCTCGTCTACCCGGACACGGTGTCGGTCGGCACGCGGGTTTCCGGCGTCGAGGCCGACCGTTTCGTGATGAAGTACGTCGTGGTCAGCCACGCACACGCGAAGGTGGCGGCAGAGGGCGAGGGGCTGATCGTCTCTTACGATTATCGCGCGCTCAGAAAAGCCCCGCTCCCCGACGAGATCAAGAGGCGGATCGAGGCGTTGGAACAGAGCGCGGGGAGCGGTGAGCCTCAGGGAGAATAAAATGAACAGGAAGATCATACTCGCCAGTCGCCCGAGCGGCATGCCCACGGTTGATAATTTCCGTGTCGTTGACGCGGAGATGCCGCGCCCGGCGGAGGGCGAGGTGTTGCTCAAGACGCTCTATCTCTCGGTCGATCCATACATGCGCGGGCGAATGAACGAAGGCCGATCTTACGTCGCGCCGTTTGAGTTGAACGAGCCGATCACGGGGGGCGTCGTCGGTGAAGTGGTCGAATCGCGCTCCGGCAATTTTCAGGCGGGCGACATCGTCTCTGGTTATCTCGGCTGGCAGCTTTATTCGGTGGCGAAGGGCGACAGCGCGACGCCCAGCTCGCTCGTCAAAGTTGACCCCGCGCTTGCGCCCGTGACGACCGCGCTCGGCCTGCTGGGGATGCCGGGGCTGACCGCCTACTTCGGCCTGCTGGACATCGGTCGCCCCGCTGCGGGCGAGACGGTGGTGGTCTCCGGCGCGGCGGGCGCGGTCGGCTCGGTCGTGTGCCAGATCGCCCGCATCAAGGGATGCCGCGTCGTCGGCATCGCCGGTTCGGACGAGAAGAGCGAATATCTGACCGGCGAACTCGGCGCGGACGCCGCCATCAATTACAAAACATCGGGCGACCTCAGACAGTCGCTCAAGGACGCCTGCCCGGACGGCATTGACGTGTATTTCGATAACGTCGGCGGCCACATCTCCGACGCCGTGATGACGCTCATCAACCACGGCGCGCGCATCATCATCTGCGGCCAGATTGCGCTCTACAACCTTGAGTGGCCGCACGTCGGGCCGCGCCCGCAGTTGCTCCTGCTGGTCAACCGCGCGCTGATGCAGGGCTTCATCATCTCCGATTACGCCGCGCGATTCCCGGAGGGCGTCGGCCAGTTGGGACGTTGGTTCGCGGAAGGAAAACTGAAGCACGCCGAGCACATCATAGAGGGATTCGAGAACGCCCCGCGCGCTTTCCTCGGACTCTTCGCGGGGGAGAATACGGGCAAGCAACTCGTGCGCGTGGCCGAGCCGAGCGGCGCGAAGCAAGGGTAAATCGCCGCGCTGAATTGATGAGATAAAAGGGAGATTCATAAATGATCACTGTCGCCAATCGGATCTACGTCAAGCCGGAATTCGGAGACGCTTTCGAGCAGAGGTTTCGCGAGCGCGCAGGGCTGGTGGACAAGATGCCCGGCTTTGTTTCCAATCAGGTGCTGCGCCCCGTCAACGAGGGCGACCCGTATGTGGTCTTCACCGTCTGGAACAGCCGTCAGGACTTTCTCAACTGGGTGCGCTCCGAGGCGTTCGTGAAGGGGCACGCGCAATCGGGCACGCTGCCGAAAGAAGCCTTCACCAGATCGAACGTGTTGGAGATGCACGAGGTCGTACAGGATTCCGCCCGCCCCGATCTGGAGCCTGAGCCGCACGGCGGCCCCTTCAACATGCACTAGGCCGAGACGCGCGCGGGCGGCTCGCTTCCACTTCAAACGAGAGATCACCCGATGATGAGAGCTTCTAACTTGAGTAAGGTCGCGCTGTCGTTAACGTTGAGCCTGTGTCTCGCCGCCGTGAGCGGCGTCGCGCAGAACAAACCGCGTGCGCGCGATCTGGGCGTGCCGTTCGACGGCGTGCCGGGCGCGCAGAACGCCATCACGGACGTGCGCGGCGTCGAGGTCGGCTTTACGACGCTCATCTCCGGCGACGGGAAACTTGAGGCCGGGCGGGGGCCTGTCCGCACCGGCGTGACGGCCATCCTCCCGCAGGGGAAAAACTTTCGCGGGCGCGTCTTCGCCGCGTGGCACACGCTGAACGGCAACGGCGAGATGACGGGCACGACGTGGGTTGAGGAGTCGGGCGGGCTGGGCACGCCGATCCTGATCACGAACACGCACAGCGTCGGCGTCGTGCGCGACGCCGTGATCGAATGGAACGCGCGGCGCGGCACGGGCGAAGGCTATTCCGGCGACTTCAGCCTGCCGGTCGTGGCCGAAACGTGGGACGGGTTTCTAAACGACATCAACGGCTTTCACGTCAAGCGCGAGCACGTCTTTCAGGCACTCGACGGCGCGCGCGCCGGGGCTGTGGCCGAGGGCAACGTCGGCGGCGGGACAGGCATGGTCGCGCACGGCTTCAAGGGCGGCACGGGGACGGCTTCGCGCGTGCTCGTCGCACGGGAAGGCGGCTACACGGTGGGCGTGCTGGTGCAGGCCAACTACGGGCGGCGCGATCTACTGCACATCGCGGGCGTGCCCGTGGGCAAAGAGATCACCGATCTGTTGCCGCAACCCGGCAAGCCGGGCGACGGCGCGGGTTCGATCATCGTCGTCGTGGCGACGGACGCGCCTCTGCTCCCGCATCAACTCAAGCGGCTCGTCAAACGCGTGTCGCTCGCCATCGGCGAGATGGGTGGCCGGGGCGAGGATTCTTCGGGCGACATCTTTATCGCCTTCTCGACGGCCAACCCCGAAGCCGGGAAGACCGACGGCACGGCGCAACTGACGATGCTGCCGAACGAGCGCATCAACCCGCTCTTCCGCGCCACCGTGAGCGCGACCGGCGAGGCCATCGTCAATGCGATGGTCGCCGCCGAGACGATGAAGGGCATCAACGGCAACACGGTCTACGCGCTCCCGCACGACCGCCTGCGAGAGGCTCTGAAAAAGTACGGCAGGTTGTTAGTTAAATAAAAGAAGAGAACGCGGAAGCCGGGACGCGAAAGGATGAAGAAAAGACGCTTGCTTTTACATCATCATCCCGCGTCCCGGCTTCCGCGTTTTTTCACGAAAGATCATTTCGCCGCACGCGCGTTCACGCCCGCATATTTTGCGATGCGACCCTGCTCTCCGGCAGCCCAGCCCGCGCCGCCCGCGCGCGTGAAACTCGCCGTGTGAAAACCTTCCGCGCTGAAACTTCGCCAACTCGCCCCTTCATCCGTCGAATAATCCGAACCCGACGGCCCGACCGCGACGAGGGACACGGGCGCGCCTCCCCCGCCGCGCACGTAGGCGACGCACGAGCGATAACCTTGCGGTCGCGCCTCGTTAATGATCGTCCACGTCCGGCCACCGTCGCGCGTCGTCGCCGCGTTGTTTTTCGACTCGCCCTCTTTCGTGTAATCGCCGCCGACCGCCACGCCGCGCTTCGCGTCGCGGAAGGCGACCGAGAAGACACCCGCGCTCTTGCCGTGCACGATGGGCGTTGCCGCCGCAGCCCAAGTGCGCCCCCCGTCGGTCGAACGAAACACGCGCGCGCCTGATGCGCCGCCCGTGCCGAACCACGCGTTTCGCTTGCCCTCGACGGCGATGCAAGTGCCGCTCGCGGCAAAGCCGCCCTCGCCCTCTAAGGCCGGGGGCATCCCTTCGCGCGGCATCTCGCGCCACGTCGCGCCGCCGTCCGAGGTGGTGATGATGAGAAAACGCCCGTCCACCGGGTCGCTCATGGCGATGCCGTGGTCTCGATCCCAGAAGGCCATCGCGTCGAAGAAGGCCGTCGGGCGGTTGCTCTTGAATTGCAACTTCCACGTCGCGCCGCCGTCGGTCGTCTTATAAATTCTCGATTTCTCGCCCTCGCCGATAGAGAGCAGGTAGGCCGTGTTCGCGTCGAAGGCGTCCACGTCGCGGAAGTCGAGTTCGCCCGCGCCGGGCACGTTGCCCACAGCCCACGTCCGCCCGCCGTCAATCGTGCGCGCATACGTGCCGCGCTCGCCGCTCGCCCACGCGACCGTTTGGCTGACCGCGCTCACGCCGCGAAACCTGACCTTCGCACCGCTCGGCTGCGACTCCCAGGCGGGCGCGCCCGCGTGCTGGACGAGAAGCAGGGACACGAAGGCGAGAAGAGTTGCTTTCATCATCTGGCTGCCTTTGCTATCCGGCTACGGTTATCTGGCGACGGCGTTGGCCGGGGCGTTCAACGCGTGCGGCATGTCGGCGACCGTGTAGGCCATGACGGCCATCGCCGCGACGCAGAGCGCGAGTTCCTGCGGGTCAACTTTGTCGAGCGTGTCGGCGGGCGTGTGGTGAATGTCGAAGTAGTGCGCGCCTTCCACGTTGAGGCTTGCGCCGGGCACGCCTTCGCGCATGATGGGGCCGATGTCCGCGCCGCCGCCGTTCGGCGCGATGTGACCGGCGCGGATGCCGCCGAGCAGTTTCGCGATCTCTTCCATGTCGGCGCGCACCTGCGGCGCGGCGGTTGCGGCGAGGCCGAAGCCCTGCGGACGATAGACCCCCGAATCCGATTCGATGGCGAGGACATGCTTGGCGAGTTCGGCGCGGTGCGCGTCGCGATAGGCGTTGCCGCCACGCAGGCCGTTCTCCTCGTTCGTGTAAAGCACGGCGCGGATGGTGCGGCGCGGCCTCAGGCCGAGTTCCTTGAGCAGGCGCACCGTCTCCCACGCGACGATGCAACCGCCGCCGTCGTCGTGCGCGCCCTGCCCCACGTCCCACGAGTCGAGATGACCGCTGACGAGCACGATCTCGTCCGGTCGTTCCGATCCCTTAATCTCCGCAACGACGTTGGCCGACTCGGCATCGGGCAGAAACTTCGCCTCCATCCTGAGCCGCAACGCGGGACGCTCGCCGCGTTCGTACATGCGCTGCAAAAGTTCCGCGCCTTCGATGGTGATGGCGGCGGCGGGAATCTTCGGTTGATCGGCGGCGTAATTCAACGCGCCCGTGTGCGGCGTCTGAAGGCTGACGGGCGTGACCGAACGGACGAGCGCGGCGACCGCCCCGTGGCGCGCCGCGCGCGATGCGCCCGCCCCGCGATACTGGACGGTCGCGCCGTAAGTGGTGAAGGGCACGTTGTAGACGACGATCTTGCCGCGCACGCGTTCGCCGAGCGCGTCGAGTTCGTCGAAACTGCGCACGACGACGGCCTCCGCCGAGATGCCTTCGGACGGCGTGCCCACGCTGTTGCCAAGCCCGAGCATGGACAAACTCTGCGCGACCGGGCTGGTCAACTCAAGGCTCTCCGCGCCCCGCACCCAATGCGGAACCATGACGCGTTCGGCGCGCACGTTGTCCAGCCCGTCCGACCTCATCTCCGAGATCGCCCATTCAATCGCGCGCTCCAGATTCGTCGAACCGCTCAGGCGATGGCCGATGCGGTCGGTCAGATGTGCGAGCCTGCGATAGGCGCGGTCGCTCACGAGCGCCGCGCCGATGATGCGGGCGGCGCGCTCGCGGTAAGCGTCGATCTTGATGCGCGCAGGCGGCAGCGGCGCGGGCTTCTGTTCGGCGGCGCGCGGTTGTGTTTGCGCGGGCGGCGGCTGTTGCGGCTGCTGCTGCGCGCGGACGGGCGCGTGAATGAGCGTAAGGACGAGTACGAGTGAACAGAATAGACGCACGTTGTTGTCGCCTCCGAAGCGTGGCTTTGAGAAATCGTGTTTGCCGGACAGTGTTTGCCGGATCATTCTAGCCGAGTTCAACCGCGTGCGCTACAGACGCGCGAGCGGCGATTCGGGCGGCGAGCCGCGCGGCTACGGCTCTGTGTAGATGGAGATGTTGAACCTGACCGTCGCGCCCGGGGCGAGGGCGATCAGGTTGCTTTCGATGCCGCGCCTCTGGAGGTTGAAGGCGTCGGTCGGGCAAGTGTTGGGTTCGACGCAGATCGCTTGCCGGGGCGCGGGCGGCGTGTAGACCACGACGTAAGGGAATTGCTCGCGCGGAAACTCAACTATCGTCTTCAACCTGTTTTCCTGATCGTCTATCACGCAACGCGCCAGACCGGCGGCGTCAGCTTCGACCGAGGTGTAGATGTCGTCGAGGCTCAAGGTGTTCAAGTTTGCCGGGCGGCGCAGGTCGTAGTTGCCTGTCACGTCGAGCAGTTGGCCGGTCGGGAGGCTGTCTGCGAGTTCGAGTCTCTGCCGCGCGGGCACGGTGAGAGTCCCCCCGGAGGGTCGCCGGAAGTAGGGATGTATGCCGTAGCCTGCGGGCATGTCGCGCTCGCCCGTGTTCACGGCAGACGTTTCGATTTCCAAACGCGCGTCCTTGAGCCGGTAGATGATTTCGAGCCGGAAGGGGAAGGGAAACTGGCGCAGGATTTCTTCGGGATAAGCGGCGGCGGCGAAGCTCGAAGTGAGCCACGCGCCCTCCGCGACGGACGCGCCGTGCGCTTCTACCCGCCATGCCTTGTCTCTGACGAAGCCGTGGCGCGGCGGGCTGACGGTGTAGCGTTCGCCCTGAAAAGAGAACTGGCCGTCCCTGATGCGGTTCGGGAAGGGAAACAGGATGGGGATGCCGTAGCTCGTCGGTCGTTGCCGGAAGTCGGAAAACGGGATCGGCTCAAGGACGGCTTCGCGCGTGCGGAAGGCGAAGCAGTTGTTGCCTAGCGCGGGCGCGATGTCGGCGCGGGCGCGCTGCCCTTCGCGGAGCGTGTACACCTCTACGCCTTCTCTGGTTTCCGAGCTGACTGAGTAAGGACTGGTCATAAGATTTTCGCGGCGGACGGAGCGAAGCGGACTTTCATGCGTCGCCGCGCGCGGCGGCGACGCCTCGCACGGTTCACAGGAGAATGCCGCACGCGCGCAGGTCGTCGGCG
>DASPJG010000690.1:0-5115 GCA_035628755.1 Pyrinomonadaceae bacterium | reverse complement strand
TTATTCGACTCGACGGCGACATCCGGCTTGCCCAAGCTCCCGCCGATTGCTTCATCGCCGCCGGAAACGAATGTGCCCGCGTCTCCGTCTTGCGCGTCGTGTTCGCCGGACTCGTCGCCCGCCCACTCGACCCGCGCGCCGAACGGGGCGATGAGCGTTTCGATTTCCGCGCGCGGGCAAGTGGTGGTGTAGAGAATGTGGAAACTGATCGCATCGGGCGCGATGGCGGCGGCAGGGTCGCCGGGAAAGGTCGAGATGATTTCGCCGCACGCGCCGAGCGCACCCGTGAAGCGTCCGAAATGCTCGTCCAGCGTAGCGAGGTCGAACGCCACGGCGAGCACCAGCACGCACGCCCCCTCGCGCACAGACTCGCTCAGGTTGCGTCTCTCGACGGGAGACAAGCCACGCGCGATCTCTCCGGGCAAAGCTAGTGCGGCGCGGCGCGCGCCCGCCCGATCTGTCTCTTCGCTGGCAACGTTTAATGCGCCCGCCCGCGTCGCCGCGTGATGCCGCAGTTGTTCGATGACGGCAAGCGGCGGCTCGCCCGCCACGTCGCCGCGCGCGGCGCGTTCGAGGATGAGCGAGAGCGCGTTCGTCGCATCTTCGCAGGCGTCAACGGTCGCATCCGTCAGCGGCGCGCGACCGCCGCGAACCGCGTCGAGAAGGTTCTCAAATTCGTGCGCGAGATGATTGAGCGGAGCTAACCGGGGAAGGATGGAGGCAGAGCCTTTGAGCGTGTGGACGTGGCGAAAGATGCGTGCGACGAGCGCGCGCCGCACACGCCCGTCGTCGGCATGAACGCGGCGCAGGCGTTCGACATCCGCGAACAACGCTTCGATCCGCTCGTCGGCCTCGGCCAGAAATTCGCGCAGCAGTTGATCGTCCATCGCGCGCGATTATAACTGCAAGAGGGCAAAGAGGAAGGAGCGGGGATGAAAGTAAGCCTGCCTTTTGCTTCTGCCTTTCACCCCCGCCCCTTTGCATGCGTCCCCGCTCGCGCTTAGTTCCTCGCGCTCTGTCGGGCGAGCGTCTGCGCGCGTTCGACGAGTTGGATGAACTCGGTGCGGTAGCCCTGCGTGTCCGCGCCCGCGGCGGCGCGTGCGAGCCGGGCGATGTCCGCGTAGCGTGCGTCGCCTTTGTATTTCGAGTCGCGCAGAAGCATGCCGAAGCCTGCGACCGCCGAAGAGAATTTGAAGTTGTCCGACGCGCTCTCAATCGTCGCGCCCGCATCCGCCACCCACACGCTCAAGAGCTTGCTGTCGCTCGCGTCCGGGTCTTTGTAGCGGACTTTGATCGTCAACAACTCACGGCTCGACGCGCTCGACGAAACTTGAGCAGGCCGCTGGTACTTCAACGCGTCAACGCCGGGGTTCTCGAAGTTTTGCCCGAAGGGAACGACTTCATAAAGCGCGGTGACGGTGTGGCCTGCGCCGATCTCGCCCGCGTCTTTCGTGTCGTCGTTGAAATCCTGATCGCGCAGCAGTCGATTCTCGTAGCCGATGAGCCGGTAAGCGGCGGCCTGTCGCGGGTTGAACTCGACCTGAATCTTCACGTCCTTAGCGATGGTCGCAATGGTCGCGCCGAGTTGTTCGCCGAGCACTTTGCGCGCCTCCTGCAACTCGTCAATGTAAGCGTAATTGCCGTTGCCCTTATCGGCGAGCGTCTCCATCGTCGCGTCTTTGACGTTGCCCGTGCCGAAGCCAAGCACGGAGAGAAAGACGCCGCTCCGGCGTTTCTCTTCGATGAGGCGCGTGAGTTCGCCCTCGCTCGTCGTGCCGACGTTGAAGTCGCCGTCGGTGGCGAGGATGACGCGGTTGATGCCGCCGCGAATAAAGTTCTCCGTGGCGACGCGGTAGGCGAGTTGAATGCCTTCGCCGCCGTTGGTCGAGCCTCCGGCTTCGAGCGCGTCGAGCGCGGCGAGGATTTCGCCGCGGCGGTCGCCCGGCGTCGAAGGCAGCACCAGCCCGCTCGAACCGGCATAGACGACGATGCTGATGCGGTCGCGCGCCGAGAGTTGTTCGGCCAGCATGCGGAGCGACGATTTGACGAGCGGAAGTTTGTCGGGCGAGTTCATCGAGCCGGACACGTCGAGCAGGAAGACGAGATTGGCGGGCGGCAGGTCTTCCTTGTGGATGCGCTTGCCCTGCAAGCCGATGTGGACGAGGCGGTGCTTGGAATTCCACGGGCAGGCGGAGACCTCCGCATTGATGGAGAACGGCGCATCGCCCGCGGGCTGCGGGTAATCGTAGGAGAAATAGTTGATCAACTCTTCGATCCGCACGGCGTCCTTCGGCGGGAGTTGGCCTTCACGCAGGAAGCGGCGCGTGTTGCTGTAGGAAGCGGTGTCCACGTCAATCGAGAAAGTGGAGAGCGGCACGCGCGCCACCTCGAAGAAAGGGTTCTCGTCAATGCGCTTGTAGGCTTCGGTGTTGAATTCTTTCTCGTCGAAACTGGCATCGCCCCGGCGGCTCTCCCCGCTGCGTTCTGCTCTCAACACCCCGGACATATTCCGTTCAGGCATCGCAACATCGCTTGTCGTCAAGGGCGCGGGGGCGTTGCTCGCCGCCCCTTCCGCCGCCTCCCTGTTTCGAGAAATTTTGCCCGGCTCCGCCCGCTCGCACGAAGACAAAAACATCGCGGCGACGATGCAGAGGGCAACCCAACTCAGACGTGTGTGGCGGAGCGGCGAGTTGAGAAGAGGTTTGCGGGTGAAAGTGCGCGAGGGGCGTGTGCGTGCGTGGCTCATAGTTCCTCCTGCGGCTGTGCGTCAAACTTCGTAACCTTGTTACCCACTTGAATGCGGGCGCAGGACGAAACTTGCAGGAGGTCGAAAACTTTTTCGGGGCGCGCGTCGCCGCCCGCCGAAACTTCTCAACGCGCTCCACGACGCGACGCGGAACGTGCGGGCGCATTTGCCGGTGCGGGCTTCGGCGCGGGCGGAGGGCCGGTATAGCGGAAGTGGCCTGTGATCTTCCAGGCGAAGAGAACGTCTTCGATCTTCGGCCCCTGTCCGATGTTGTGCATGATCATGTAGCGACCGGGCGTGGCCGAAGGCTGGTCAACGACGATGCCAATGTGCGTCTGCGACGCGTTCAAGTCCCACGTCACGATGTCGCCGGGGCGGTAGTCCGCCGCTTCGTCCGTGATGGGCAGCGACTTGCCCTTGCGCTCGAAGAAGACGCGCAGGTTCGGCACGCGGCGGTGGTCAATGTTGGTGTCGGTGGATTTCAAACCGAACTTGGTCGGGTAGCGCGAGAAGTTGGCGGCCATGTCCTCGTGGACTTCTTTCTGCAAGTCTATGCCGAGCGCGCGGTAGGAACGGATCACTTCGTCCGTGCAGACGCCCTTCTCCGCAGGCACGTCGCCGTTCGGGTAGTCCAGTTTGAAGTAGCTCGGATCATACTCTACCGCGTGTGAAGTGCGCTCGACCGCCGCCGCGACGAGCCGTTCGAGCACGGGCGACTCGTAGACGGGTTTGACCGCCCGCTGCTGCGTCGCGTTCGCCGGAGACGTTGCGCGCGACGCGGGAGCTTGCCCCTTCCATTCCGGCGTGCCTGCGCGCTGGACGCTGCACGCGCCGAGGCCGAAGAGAACGAAGCAGCAGAGCGTGGCGGAGAAAGAGTTTTTCAGTGGCGACATAAATTGAGTTTGCGCCGTTCAGCTTCCGAGAGCGGTCATGTGATGTGAAATTATACGACGGGGTTGCGCTGTGAGTGAGCGGCGGATGCAGTGCGAAGCGGAAAGTGATAGGCTATTGTTCGAGCACCAACGGACAATTAGACGGGCGTCGAACCGCCACGGAAGCCGCCCCCGCGGCCTCTCTCAGAGCGAGGTGACAAGACTTTGAGCGCACAACAAAACCAGACCGATTACTCGCAATTCATCGCCGAAAACTTTGGCGCGAACGCCAACTACGTCGAGACGCTATTGGATCGCTTCCGCAGTGACCCGTCGCTCGTAGACGAATCATGGCGCGCCTATTTCGCGGAAATGTTCGGCCAGCCTGCCGCGCCGCCCGCCCCCGGCGCAGGCGCAACTTCCGGTAACGGCGCACCCGCGACGCCGCCGCCCGCGCCGCGCGCCGACGGCAACAGCGTGGCGGCCACCGCGCCCGCGACGGCGGCGGCAACAACGCACCCTGCCGCCACCAGCGCGCCGCAGAGCGCGACCGCCGCTCCGGCCACGACGCCGCAACCTGCCGCGCAGCCTGCCGCGCAAACAGCGAAGGCCGCGACGCCCGCGCCCGCAGCGCAGCCTGCCGTCGAAGCCGCCCCGATTCGCGGCGCGGCCTTGAAGATCGTCGAGAACATGGAGACGAGCCTCTCCGTCCCGACCGCGACCTCGAACCGGCAAGTGCCCGTCAAACTCCTCGAAGAGAACCGCACGATCATCAACAAGCATTTGAAGGAGCACGGCGGCGGCAAAGCTTCCTACACCCATCTCATCGCCTACGCCCTGCTGCGCGCGCTCGACAAGTTTCCGCAACTCAACGATGGCTTCGCGCTCTCCGACGGTAAGCCCGCGCGCCTGCGTCGCCCGGAAGCCAATCTCGGCGTCGCCATTGACATCCAGAAAAAGGACGGCACGCGCTCGCTCCTCGTCCCGAACGTCAAGGGCGCGAACGCGCTCACGTTCTCGCAGTTCGTCGCCGCCTACGACGACGTGGTGCGCCGCGCGCGCGACGGTAAACTCGGCCTGCCCGATTTTCAGGACACGACCATCTCGCTCACCAACCCCGGCACGATTGGCACGGTCGCTTCGACGCCGCGCCTGATGGCCGGACAGTCCGTCATCATCGCCACGGGCGCAATCGAGTACCCTGCCGAGTATCACGCGATGACGCCGGAAGCCCTCTCGCAACTCGGCATCAGCAAGACGCTGACGATCTCTTCCACCTACGACCACCGCATCATTCAGGGCGCGGAGTCGGGCGCGTTTCTCGCGCACGTCCACGAGCTTCTGATCGGCAAACATGATTTTTACGAAAGCATCTTTCACGATCTCGGCATCTCCTACACGCCGATGCGCTGGTCTGTGGATCGCAACCCCGCCCTTCTCGGCGGCGACCGTACGCAGGAGCAGATCGTCAAACAGGCGCGCGTGCTCGAACTGATC
>DASPJG010000689.1:0-3511 GCA_035628755.1 Pyrinomonadaceae bacterium | reverse complement strand
GGCGGCGCGGAGCACTTCGGGGCGCACCTCCGTGAGCGGTTCGCCGTGCATGTAGTGTTCGTAAGCGGTGCGCGTCAGCGCGCGCACCAGCCCCGCGATCATGATGGCCTCGTCGATGGTCAGGCACACGTCCGTGACGCGGTATTCGAGCGTCTCGAATCGCGCGGAGGGGCGCACGTCCCAGTAGATTTTCGTCCCGTCGGTGACGCTACCCGTCGCAATCAAAGTTTCGACGAGCCGGTCGTATTCCGCGCGCGAACCGAAGACCTGCGGCGTGCCGGACATCGGCCAGCGACGCCAGATTTCGGTGCGGAAGCTGGCGTAGCCCGTGTCCCAGCCGAGCCAGTAGGGCGAATTGGCGGCGAGCGCGAGGAGCGGCGCGAGGCACAGGCGCGCGCGGTTCATCACGTGGATGGCGGCCTCACGGTCGTTGATGCCGATGTGGACGTGACAGCCGAAGATCAACTGCTCGCGCGCCAGTTGCTCGTACTCGTCGGCGATGCCGCGATAGCGACGCTTGGGCGTGAGCGTCTGGTCTTCCCAGTGCGAGAAGGGGTGAGTTCCGGCGGCGGCGATGAAATGGCCGTCGTGCTCTGCCGCCGTGATGATCTCGCGCCGGAGGTGTGTCAGTTCGTCGCGGACTTCGGCCAGCGTCGCGCAGATGTTCGTGCCGATCTCGATCTGCGAGAGATAAAGCTCCGGCGTGACGCTCTCGCCGACCGCCTCGCGCGCCCCCGGCAGGATGCGCAAGGCGCGCTGGCGCAACTCGCGCGTCTCACGATCAACGATCTGATACTCTTCCTCAACCCCGATGGTGAACTGTTCTGTGTCCGGCATGGCCTGAGTGTACAATAGCCCGCGCGATGCCAAAACAAGCGAGCCTGATTCTCCTGTTCCTACTCTCCCTGCCCGCCGCCGCTGCGGTCGCGCTCGCGGCGCAGAGGGAGCGCACGCTTTCCGGCACGATTCTCACCTCGCGCAACGAGACGGTGGCGGGCGTCTCGATCCTCGTCCGCTCGGCTTCGGGCGAGCAGCGCGCGGAGAGCGACGCGGAGGGAAAGTTTCGTCTCCGCGTGCCGGGAGAGGTTTTGTCGCTCCGGTTCTTCGGGAGAAATATCGCGCTCGTGTCGAAGACCATCAACCCCGGCGAGGCGAGCGAGAATCTCGAAATCCGTGTCGCATACGTTGTTCCGCCCATCCACGAGAGCGTCCGCATCGAAGCCACCGCGCTCGACCCCACGCTCGACCGCCTGAACCAAACCGTCTACAACAACACGCTGTTTCTGCGCGACGATCAACTGTTCCAGACCTTGAGCGCGGGCATCAACGCCGGGCAGCACGAGGGCGGCGGCAAGTCTCTGGAGATTCGCCGCTTCGGTTTCAACCTCGACCACGGCGGCGTCGGCGGCGGCCTCAAAGTTCTGGTTGACGGCGTGCAGCAGAATCAGGCGACGCAGGGGCATGGTCAAGGGTATCTCGGAAGTTTAAAGAGCCTGACGCCCGAACTCGTCGAGGGCGTGGACATCTTGAACGGCCCTTTCAGCGCGCAGTACGGCGACTTCTCCGGCCTCGGCGTCGTCCACATACGCCGGAGAGAATCCCTGCCCGACCAATTCACCGCGCGCCTGCAAGGCGGCTCGTTCGACACCGCGCGCGCCTTTCTCGCCTACAGCCCCGAACTGAAAACGGCGGACGCCTTCCTCGCCTACGAAGGCTCGCGCACAAACGGCCCTTTCCAAAACCCGCTCCGCTACCGCCGCGACAACCTGACGGGCAACTACACGCTGCGCCTCACGGACAAGCGCGCCGTCGGCTTTAAACTCAACGCGGGGCGCAACGACTTTTTCTCCTCCGGCCAGATACCTCTGGACGAGGTGGCAGCCGGGCGTCTGGATCGCTTCGGCTTCCTCGACCCGGACGGCGGCGGGCGCGTGCGCAGCGGCAGCCTCGGCCTGTACTTCCGCGACGAGACATCTTCGGGCGCAACGCTCAAGGCCGACGCCTTCATCGCCCGCTCGCTCTTCGATCTCTATTCCAACTTCACCTTTTTCCTCTCGGACGAAGTGAACGGCGACGAGTTTCAACAGCACGACTCGCGCTTACAGGAAGGCGCGAACGTGCAATACCTGCGCCCTTACAAACTCTTCAACCAACTCGCGCTCATCACCCTCGGCGCGAACTATCACGACAATCAAATCAACGTCGGCCTCTATCCGACCGTCGCGCGCAACCCCATCGCCGTCGGCGCGGAGACGGGCGCGGGCGTCACCAGCCGTCTCCTGACCGATGCGCGGGCGCGCGTCACGAACGGCAGCGGCTACGTGCAAAACGGCTTAGACCTCCTGCACGGCCACCTTCACGTCGAGGCAGGCTTGCGCTTCGATTATTTTCGCTTCGACGTGCGCGACCGCATCGCCCCCGAACTATCCGGGACGCAGCACGCGTCGCGCCTCCAGCCGAAGTTCAGCGTCGCCTATTTGCCTTCCGACAGTTTCCCCGCCACCTTCTATTTCAACTATGGGCGCGGCATTTCGAGCCAGGATGCGCGCGGCGTCGTGCTCAGCCCTTCCGCCCCGAAAGTTGCCACGACGGACTTCTACCAACTCGGCACGTCGCACAAGTTCAAACGCGTGTCGCTCGTCACCGACCTGTTTTTAATTGACCGCTCGAACGAGCAGGTGTACGTCCCGGACGACGGCCAGATTGAGTTCAGAGGTGCGAGCCGTTCCTACGGCTTCGAGTTCAAGACTTCGGCGCAACTGACGAAGCATCTCGCCTTCAACGGCGGCCTCACGCGCGTCGGCAACGCCTTCTTTCGCGGCACGCGCCCGCGCGTCTACGTGGACGGCGCGCCCCACACGGTTGCCAACGCCGCGCTCATCTTCTCCGGCTATCGCGGCTTCAACGCCGCGCTCGGCTATCGCCACGCAGGCGGCTATCGCCTCGACGGCACGGACGCACGCCCGCGCGCCTCCGGCCTCGACGTGCTCGACTTCAGCCTGAGCAAGCGCGTGCGCCGCTGGGTAGACTTCAATTTCGCCATTGATAATTTGACGAACAAACGCTATTTCGAGACGCAGAACTATTTCGAGTCGCGCCTGTTGCCCGGCGACGCTGCCGTCGCGCGCATTCACGGGACGCCCGGCTACCCTTTCGGCATGACCGCCGGGCTGACCTTCCGCTTCTTCGGGAAGGACTGAGCGCGCGCGGGGTAAGTGCGAGCACGGGCGGGCGCGACCACCGGATAAACATCGAGAGGGGCGCGGCCAAAGTTGGCCGTGCCCCTCTCGATATTTATTCGGATACCTGAAGTTTCGACGTGCGATTAAGGAGTGTTTCTGTTCGCGCCCGTCCCGGTGTTGGTGTTGCCGCTGCGCATATTGCCATTACCGTTGTTGGCATTGCCGCCCATGTTGGTGTTGCCGGTGTTGCCGTTGCCGTTCATGTTGCCGGTCGTGCCGGTGGTGCCGGTCGTACCCGCGTTAGCGTTAGTGTTGGTGGCCGCGCCGGT
>DASPJG010000688.1:0-2494 GCA_035628755.1 Pyrinomonadaceae bacterium | reverse complement strand
GTGGCGGCGGCGCGTCCCCGCGTGACTCGCACGCGGCTCTCCGGGCTGATCTCCACGAAGAAGAGGCTGCGCGCATCGAGCACCGCGCGAATCCCCGCGAGCGCGAGCGCGCCATCACTCTGCTCCGAGGCGCGTTCGAGCGACTGACGCTCGGCGGGGCTGAAAGGCTCGCCCAGATATTCCATCGCTTCCACCAGACGCCTCACCTGCGCGGCGAGCGGCTGGACTTCGACTTCCGCATCCTCCGCGCGATTCACGCCCGCGAACGAGGCTGATGCCGCGACGGCGTGGATACCGGCGACGAGCACTAGAACCCGGCAGAGAGCGAGCAAACGCACGCCTGCTCTTTGACAGCGGATACGGCTGAGATACTTCATGGTCAATTCTAACGTTCGGGTCAATTCTAACGTTCGAGAAGATTGACTTCCCTTACCTGCGGCTTCCCGCCCCGTCCGCCCGTGAGCCGTAGCGTTTTGATCTCCCACGGTTTGAGACGCGCCTTGTGGCTGACGCCGAGCGTCGCGCTCTCAAGCGTGAACTCGGTCGCCCTGCCCGCGCGCTCCTGCACGCGGACGATGGTATCGCCGTCGTCGCCGCCCTCGGCGCGCTTCAGCGAGAGCAGCGCGACGCTGCCCGGCGAGAGGCGGAAGAAGGAACGCTCCCACGGTTCAGTCCCCTCGTGCGCCGAATCCATCACGTACTCGGCGGGCGTCTGCATCTCGTCGGCCAGACGGTCGAGTTCGAGCGCGGTGAACGCGCCCTTGCCGCGCACGAGCCAGAAGCGGCGTTCCTGCCTGCCCTGATCCTGCCACGCGCCGTTATCGTTGTGCGGCACCTGATGCGGGTCGTGGCGTGCGAACGGAGCCGAACGGATGAGGATGGTGCGCAGCAGCCCTTGCTTACAGTCGTAACTGTAGGTCGAGTTATTGATCAGCCCGACTGTGTGCTCGTCGCCTCCGACGCGCCCCTGCACGGCCACCCAGTCCTGATAAGGTTCTTCGTCGCCGGTGGGCGCGCGCTCGATGGCCGCGCCGGGCACTCTGGCGAAGGTGCGCGGCGAGGCGAAGGCCGTGGGCACTTCGAGTTTCAAAATCTGTTCGCGCTCGCGCCAGTCAATGACGAAGCGGAGTTCGATGGCATCAATCGCTTTGAACTGCGCGATGTCGAGCACGATCTCCGAGTTGTTCCAGCGCGCCCGCTGGCGTATGACGCGCGTGACCGCGCCGTCCTCGATCTGCTGCGAGGAGATGAAAGTCGGGCGACCGGCCTCGGCGCGGTATTTGGTGATGCCGTGCCCCCACGTATCGCTCGGGTCGCCGATGACGACGAGGCCGACCGGGGCGGAGAGCAACTCTTTGCCGTCCGTGGATTTCAGCGAGGAGATGCCGAAGCCCTCTTCGTTGACGGTGAAGAAGTCGTCGTAAGGCGCGGTGTCGGGCGGCGTGCCGCGGACGACTTCAAACACCTTGTAGCCACACGCGGGCAAGTCAACCCATGCCGAGATGCGCGGGTAAACCTGCGTCATGCTATCGGAATGGCGAAACTGGAACGGGGTTTTCTGCCCGTCTTTCGCTTCGAGATGCGTGATGGGAATGACGCCCGCCGGGACGGGAATCCACGGGTTTCCTCCGGGGTTTCGCTCCGTGTGGTATTCCACGAGACACTTGCGCGGCCACGGCAGCGGGTTGAAGGCGAAGACCGCGCCTTCTTTGACGGCGCGCGTGTCCACGCGCCGCGCGATGGCTTCGAGCGATTCGACCGTGTTCGTGAGCGCGGTGTCGCACGCCGCGCCGAGTTGGTCGCGTGCGTCGCGGTAGGCGACGTATTGCGCGGTTCCGGCCATCAGGTCGTGAAACTGGTTGAAGAGGACTTTGCCCCACGCGGCGGCATACTCCTGCGCGGGATAACGGTGGCCGACGCCGAGGCTCGCCGCGAGCGAGATGGTTTCGGCCTGCCCGAGCCAACGCTCGGCGCGGCGATTGGTCTGTTTGATCTCGCCGTGCGCCGAGTAGACGCCGCGCGAGTGATATTGCAATTCGGTGGAGACGACGGGCAGGGTCGCGGCGGCGGGCGACGCCTCGACCGCCTTGAAGAATTCGCCGACGGTGTTCCAGCGCAGTTCCGGCAGCGTGGGGTCTGGCTGCATCTCCGCCACCTGCCGCACCTGTTCTTTCGTCACCGAGCCGCCGTGGTTGCCGACGCCGAGGAAGAAGGCAGCGTGGTCGAAGCCCTCCTGAAAGTTGTTCTCGGCGGCGAGGCGGAGGCGATGGGCGGGCTCGCTGTAACCGCGCCGGATTCTCAAGGCGAGCACGCGCGAGCCGTCGGGCGATTCCCACCAGAAGAGGAGCGGCAATTTCATCTCGTGCTCCTGCGGGCGCATGAAGACGTAGTAGCGATAGCCCGCACCCCGGAGCAGGGCGGGCAGCCCCGCCGGGTGGCCAAACGAGTCCGGGTTGAAGCCGATCTGCACGTCCACGCCGAAGGCGCGCTGGAA
>DASPJG010000687.1:0-7683 GCA_035628755.1 Pyrinomonadaceae bacterium | reverse complement strand
CGGCGCGCGGCGTCGCACGGTTGACGCTCCACGGTCGAAAAGGTTACTGTGCGGCTTAATCGTGTGACAAATGCTCCGGTCGTGTTTCGTCGCGGAGCGTGAATTTGTCCGGTGTGCTCTCAATCATTCAGTAGAAAATTTGCGGAGGGAAATTTTATGCGTCGTCGCCTGTATCTCTACGCCCTGCTCATCGTTTGCTTCACCGTCGCCCACGCACGCGCGCAACAGGATTTTTCTAAGGTGCAGATGAAGGCGACGAAAGTGGCGGGCAACATCTACATGCTCGAAGGCGCGGGCGGGAACATCGGCGTCTCGGCGGGCGCAGACGGCCTGCTCATCGTTGACGATCAATTCGCGCCGCTCGCAGACAAGATTCGCGCCGCGCTCAAAGCGATCAACCCCGGCCAGTTGCGCTTCGTCCTCAACACGCACTACCACGGCGACCACACGGGCAGCAACCCCGTCTTCGGCAGAGAAGCCACCATCATCGCACACGACAACGTGCGCGGGCGGCTCGCCACCGAGCAGACCGTGCGCGGCCAGAAAATTCCGGCCTCGCCCAGAGAGGCTCTGCCCGTCATCACCTTTAATCAATCCGTCTCCATTCATTTCAACGGCGAAGAGATTCGCGCCATACACTTTCCCAACGGCCACACGGACGGCGACAGCGTGATCTTCTTCACCGCGTCGAACGTCGTCCACATGGGCGATCATTTCTTCGCCGGTCGCTTCCCGTTCATCGACATCGAACACGGCGGCACTGTCGAAGGTCTGACGCGAAACGTGGAAACCGTCATCGCGCGCGTCCCGGCGGACGTGAAGATCATTCCCGGCCACGGCCCCCTCTCCACGCTCGACGATCTCAAACTCTACCAGCGCATGCTGACCGAGACGACCGCCCACATTCGCAAAGGGATGGCCGAAGGCAAGACGCTCCAACAACTCAAGACAGCCGGATTTCCCGACGAGTGGAAGACGTGGGGCACAGGCTTCATCAACAGCGACTTCTGGGTCGAGACGATTTACAACAGCCTGTCGGCCAACACGAATAAGAAGTAGCCCGGCGGTCGTCGTTCAGGCGGACGTTCATAAGACAGCGAGAGGTGCGATGTCAGAAGAAGAACGACAACGGCAAATGGAGTTCATTCTCGATACGCTGGCACGGTTGACCGCCACGACGAGCCAACTCGCCGAGTCGAATGCATCTGATCGCGCCCGCCTCGTGCGTCTGGAAGAGTCGTTCGTGGTGCTGTTGGAACTGGCGGGCAGGCACGAGGAGCGGCTAGATCAGAACGACAGGAGGGCGGCGCGGCTCGAAGAGTCAATAGCCGAACTGCGCCGGTTTACTGAGCGCAGCGGCGGCGACGTTTAAATTGCCGAATTGCGCGCCCGTGGCCTGTCGAAAGACGGCAAAAAATAGACGGCTGCGACAAACGCATCAGGGGCGGCGTGTGGTTGAGCACGCCGCCCCTGATTTGCTTGTCCTGCGCCTGATTGCTGCGCCTTATTCCAAGCGATAGTTCGGGGCTTCCTTCGTGATGACAACGTCGTGAACGTGCGATTCGCGCAAGCCCGCCGCGCTGATGCGGACGAAGCGAGTGTTCTCCTGAAACTCGCGTATGTTGCGGCAGCCCGTGTAGCCCATCCCGGCGCGCAGGCCGCCGACGAGTTGCGTCACCATGTCGGAGAGCGTGCCCTTGTAGGGGACGCGGCCTTCTATGCCTTCGGGGACGAGTTTCGATTCCATCGCGATGGATTCCTGCGCGTAGCGGTCGCGCGAGCCTTCGCGCATCGCGCCGATACTGCCCATGCCGCGGTAGGCTTTGAACGAGCGACCCTGAAACAAAATCAACTCGCCCGGCGACTCTTCCGTCCCGGCAAACAGCGAGCCGATCATCACCACGTCCGCGCCCGCCGCAATCGCCTTCGCCACGTCGCCCGAAAATTTCACGCCGCCGTCGGCAATGACGGGCACGCCCGACCCGCGCGCCGCCTGCACGCAGTTCACAATCGCCGTGATCTGCGGCACGCCCGCGCCCGTCACCACACGCGTCGTACAAATCGAACCAGGGCCGATGCCGACTTTCACGGCGTCAACGCCCGCCTCGATCAGTTCGCGCGTCGCCTCGCCCGTGGCGACGTTCCCGGCGATGAGTTGCGTGTCCGGGTGTCTGCGCCGCATCTCGCGCACGGCCTCGATGACGCGCGACGAGTGGCCGTGCGCCGTGTCTATGATGAGACAGTCGACGCGCGCGGCGACGAGCGCGTCGGCGCGTTCCTTGTAATCGCCGGTCGCGCCGATGGCGGCGGCCACGCGCAGGCGTCCGAGGTCGTCTTTGGCGGCGGACGGGTATTTGATCGCCTTCTGAATGTCCTTGACGGTGATAAGTCCCTTGAGATGCTTGTCGTCGTCAATGACGAGGAGTTTTTCGATGCGGTGCTTTTGCAGCACCGACTTGGCCTGCTCCAGCGTCGTGCCGACGGGCACGGTGACGAGGTTCGGTTGCTTCGTCATCACTTCGGAGACGGGGATGTTGAAGCGCGTCTCGAAGCGCAGGTCGCGGTTGGTGATGATGCCGACGAGATGCCCGTCGCTGTCCACGACGGGCACGCCGGAAATCTTGTAGCGTTCCATCACGGCGAGCGCCTCGGAGACGGGGCGGTCGTAAGGGATGGTCACCGGGTCGACGATCATGCCCGACTCGGAGCGTTTCACCTTGTCAACTTCTTCGGCCTGCCGCTCGATGGGGAGATTCTTGTGGACGACGCCGATGCCGCCCTGCTGCGCGATGGCGATGGCGAGCGCGGCCTCGGTGACGGTGTCCATCGCCGCCGAGCAGAGCGGGATGCGCAGCGAGATGTTGCGCGTAAACCGCGTCGAGGTGTCGGTCTCGTTCGGCAGCACGTCGGAGCGACCGGGGATGAGCAGTACGTCGTCGAAGGTCAGTCCTTCGATGAGATCATCGGTAATCATGTCGGATTAAAAACTCCCTTCCAAAAACTCGAACGGAGCGCGGCGGCGCGCTGGCGGGATGAAAAATTGAACGTTTGAAGTTTGGACTAAAGGTGAGCGTAGCAAAGCGCATGGGCGGGCGCAAGGCGAGCCTCCCGGCGGGCGGCGAAAGTGTGCGCGCCGTGCGCCGGGGCGGGGCTTCAGGGTTGTTGCAGCAGTTGTTCGTAACCGTCCTTCGTGATGACCACCTCGACAAGCGGTTTGCCTTTGGTGTCCGTCGGCACGACCGCCGGGCGGCCATTGATCGTAAGTTCGATGGCCGTCGCCTTGCTTCTGGAAAATTGCACAATCAAACGCTCCGATGGCCGGTAGTCTTTGACTTGATCCGCCGCCAGAATCCCATCACTGTTTGATTCCTCGTCCACGCGCGTGCGCAGCCAAACGTCTTCGCCTTTCGCCTTGATCTGGACGAACAGGCCGTTTGCCGCCGGAGTCGTCGCGGGCGCGGCGGGCGGCTGTTGTTGTGCGGGCAGCGTCTGGTCGTTCGTGCCGGGGTTGGTCGTGGCAGTGCTGGTCGGCGGCGTGGCGGGCGTGTCGGCGTTGCGCCGCTGGTAATAGTGCAGCCCGGCGTAGATGCCGAGAGAGATGATGGCGAGGATGACGAAACTCAGGATGGCCGTGACGAGAGGGGAGCGCGCCGTGTCGCCGTCCATGTAGATGCGGGACGACTGGCGCGAGGTCGGGAGCTCGTCGGGAGCTTCGCCCGCCGCGCGCGCCACCTCCGTGTAGGCGTTGACGGCCTCCGTCTCGTTGAAACCGACGGCCTTCGCGTAGGCTTTGATAAAGGAACGATTGAAGATGCCGCCGGGAAGTTCCTTATAATCGTCCGACTCGATGGCTTCGAGATAGCGGCGGGCAATGCGCGTCTGGTCGGAGAGTTCGCGCAGGGAGACGCCGCGCGCCTCGCGCGCCTGCCGCAAACGCGCGCCGAGCGACGACTCGCCCCCGCCAGCTCTCGCGAGTTCTTCAGAGTTCTGGTCAGGGGTCTTAGGGTTCACTTGGTCGTTTGTTCTTTAGGAGCGGAACGTCCGCTTGAGTTAAAGGCCGGTTCGTTTGCTTTCGCCTGCCCTGCGCGACACCGTCCAGCGTGCCGCAACTTTTGGCGCAATATAACTTGCGCCGCGCGAGCGTGTCAAACTCAAGTTTTTAGGGGAAAGATGCGCGTCCCTTGATTCTTGCCGCGCAGGGTGCTACGTTGACGCGTTCAGGCAACCAAACTGGAATCGTTTTTAATTTCTACAATCACAGCAAAGCGAGGAGACGACTCATGCCTCTCGAAGCACTGGGAATGGTCGAGACGAAAGGTTTTGTCGGGGCTGTCGAAGCGGCAGACGCGATGGTCAAGGCCGCCAATGTTCAACTATTAGGGAAAGAGTATATCGGCGCGGGCTACGTCACGATCTTCGTGCGCGGCGACGTGGGCGCGGTCAAGGCCGCGACGGACGCGGGCGCGGCAGCCGCACGGCGCGTCGGCGAACTGATCAGCGTCCACGTCATCCCGCGCCCGCACGGCGAGGTCGAGCGTGTGCTGCCCAAGAACGGGCGCACCGGCTACAGCCCCGACGAACGCGCCATACAGGGCGGGGGCGGCGGCTCGCGCGGCGAACTCGGCGAAGGCGATCAGGGACGCTCGCTCCCGGCGGGCGCGCGCGAGAACAACAAGGAAAGAAGTAAATAGTAAATCGTGAATCGTAAATAGACATTTCCTTCTATTCACGATTTACGATTCACGATTTACGGCTCTCTGGAGGTTTGTCATGTCAGTTGACAAAGACCTTGTCTCGGTGCAGCAGGCGCGCGATCTGGTCGAAGCGGCGCACCGCGCGCAGACCGAACTGGCGCGGTTCGATCAGGCGCGGATCGACCGCATCTGCGAGGCGATGGCGCAGGCCGCTTTGCGCGAGGCCGCGCGGCTCGGCGCAATGGCCGTCGAGGAGACGGGCTTCGGCGTCCCGGACGACAAGCGCGAGAAGAACCGCTTTGCGGCGGAGGACGTGTGGAACGCGTTCCGCAATTTGCGCACGGTCGGCGTCGTCTCCGAATCGAAAGACGTGGTCGAGATCGCCAGCCCGCGCGGCGTGGTGTGCGGCATCATCCCCTCGACCAACCCCACCTCCACGGCCATCTTCAAAATCCTCATCGCGACAAAATCCCGCAATGCCATCGTCCTGTCGCCCCACCCGTCGGCGGCGAAGTGCATCAACGAGACGGCGCGCATCATGCGCGAAGTGGCGATCAAGGAAGGCTTGCCCGCCGACGCCATCGGCTGCATGACGACCGCCACCATCGAAGGCACGGAAGCCTTGATGAAGAACCGGCTGACCGCCGTGATCCTTGCGACCGGCGGCATCGGCCTCGTCCGCGCGGCTTACTCTTCGGGCAAGCCCGCTTTCGGCGTCGGCCCCGGCAACGTGCCCGTGTTCGTCGAGCGCACGGCTGACGTGCCGCTGGCCGTGCAGAATATTTTGACGGGTAAGACTTTCGACAACGGCACGATCTGCGCCTCGGAGCAGGCCGTCGTCGCGGACGCGCCCGTGGCGAAAGCGGTGCGCGCCGAGTTTGCACAGCAGGGCGGCCATTTTCTGAGCGCGGCGGAAGCGGATCAACTGGCTAAAGTCGTCGCCACGCCGCAACGGACTTTGAATCCGGGCATCGTCGGCAAGTCGGTCGAAGTGATCGCGCGGATGGCTGGCTTGAGTGTGCCGAAGGGCACGCGCTGCCTGCTGGCGGACGTGGGCGGCGTCGGGCGCGAGCACCCGCTCTCGATGGAGAAACTGTCGCCGATCCTCGCCTTCTACGTCGAAGACGGCGTCGAGCGCGGGGCGACGCGCTGTTTCGAGATTTTGAGTTACGGCGGGATGGGACACACCGCCGGAATCCACACGCGCTCGCGCGACGTGGCGAAGGCTTACGGCATGGAGATGCCAGCCTCGCGCGTCGTCGTCAACACGCCGACGACGCACGGCGCAATCGGTTTCTCCACCGCGCTCCCGCCTTCTATGACGCTCGGCTGCGGCTCGTGGGGCGGCAACGTCACCTCGGACAACATCTCGCCGCTGCACCTGATGGACATCAAGCGCGTCGCTTTCGAGACCCGACCCGTCAAGAGCGTGCGGCCTGCCGCGCGCGCGACCGCACCGGCAAACGCGCCCTCGCAAACGCAGGCGAACGCGCCGCAGGCGGGCGGCAAAGTCAGCCGCGAAGATGTCGCGGCCATCGTGGATCGCTTCCTGTCGAACCGGAACGCCAGCCAGCCCACGCCCGTCTATAACGCTCCGATGCGCCCGACCGAATCGCCCGCGCCCGTCCAGCCCATGAACGAGATCGATCCGAACTGGGTGCAGTCCAGAAGCGCAGCCGCCCCGCACGCCGAAGCCGCGCCGACCGCGCAGGCGGGCAATAGTAGTGGTGGTGGCGGTGACGGGGGCAACGGCGGCAGCGCAAACGCAACCACTCAGAGCGCGCCTGCGCCCGCCGCGCCTTCTGCCGCAAAGCCCGCCGGAGGCAGCGCGCAAACTCAGCCGTCGCCGCAGGCCAACGGGCGCAAGGCCGTGGATTTCGTCTCCGAGGACGACGTGCGCCGCGCCGTCCAGAAGGGCGAGAAGATTTACGTCAACGCCAAAACGATCATCACTCCTTCTGCGCGCGACATCGGCGAACCGGCGGAGGTCTTCGCCAGGGTCTAGAGGTTTCAGGTTTCAGGTTTCAAGTTAAAGACAAAGAACCGCAGAACCTCAGTCCTGAAACTTGAAGCCCGGAACTTGAAACTTATGTTCTTAGCAAAAGTCGTCGGCACGGTCTGGTCAACGAAGAAGACGCCTGATTTGGAGGGCGTGAAGTTTCTGGTCGTGCATCCGATTGAGTTGGACAAAGAGCCGACGCGAAGCATCGTCGTGGTGGCGGATCGGCTGGGCGCGGGCGTGGGCGAAATCGTGATGTGCGCTTACGGCAAGGCGGCGCGCTCGGCCATCGGCGATCAGGAGATGTCCATCGAGGCGGCGGTCGTCGGGATCGTGGATCGCGTTGACGTGCAAGGCTCGCCGTCGGATGATCTCAACGAGGCCGCGCGCGAGTTGCGGGGCGGGGACAACGGAGCGAGGAAGTGAGCAGTAAGCAGTGAGCGGTAAGCAGTCAAAACAGGAAACTGTCCGACTGTCGCAACGCTCTTGCTGCTCACCGCTCACTGCTTACTGAACAATGGCTAACGAGGAATTGATCTACAGGATCACGCGGGCGGTGTACGGGCGTTTGGGGGCGCAGGCCGACGAGCGCACGGTGGAAAATCTGGTGACGGACATCTACCGCGCGATTGAGCCGGTGGTGGAAGGCAAGAACGGCGGCGCAACTGGAGGCGACGGCGCGCGCGGCGGGTTGACAGCGCACGGCGGCGAGGCGGAAGGGTCTTCGGATCGCCTTATCGTGTCGGTCTTCGGCGTGGATCACCCGGGCATCGTGGCGGGCGTGGCGCAGATTCTCGCCGAGTCGGGTTGCAGCATCGCGGACATCAACCAGACGGTCGTGCAGGGCAAGTTTGCGATGGTCATTATCGCCAACTCGGCCAATTCCAACGCGCCCGTTGCGACGCTCAAGGAACGCTTCCGCGCCGCCGGCGACAAACTCGGCGTCCGCATCTACGCCCAGCGCGAAGACCTCTTCAACGCGCTGCACAG
>DASPJG010000686.1:0-2822 GCA_035628755.1 Pyrinomonadaceae bacterium | reverse complement strand
TCCCGGCACGGTGGACATCAGTTCTCGCCCTCCACTCCCTCGACCCGGCATTTGAGCGCGCCCTCGCCGAGCCGCACGCGCAACTGCTCGCCCGCGCGCACGCCCGCGGTTGAACGCACCACGCGCCCTCGCGCGTCCTGTACGAGCGCGTAACCGCGACCGAGCACGCCAAGCGGCGACAACGCATCGAGCGAAGCGACCGCGACTTCCAGTTGCGCCCGCGCCGTATCCAGACGCGCCCCGAAGTTCGCATCCAGCGCGGCGCGCGTCACGGCCAGCCGCACGCGCCCTTCGCTCGCGCGCGTCGCCGCACGCGCGGGCGACAACTCACGCGCCACTCGTTCAAAATTCCTTCGCGCCTGTTCCCGCGACCGCGCCATCGCGGTCTCCAGCTGCCGCGTGAGTTCGTCCGTCTCACGCCTCGCCGCGCGCAGGCGTTCGCGCACATCGTCGAAGCCTTCGGAACTCACCGCCTCGCGCACGCGCTCGCGTTCGATGAGCAGGCGATACTCGACCGCGCGCACCAGATCGCGCCCTAGTGTCAACACGACGGCTGTCATCTCGTCTTCGCGCGCCGCCACCAGTTCGGCTGCCGCCGAAGGAGTCGCGGCGCGCACGTCCGCCGCAAAGTCCGCGATGGTGAAATCCGTCTCGTGCCCGACCGCCGAAATGACGGGGATCAGGGACGCGCGAATCGCGCGCGCCACCTCCTCCTCGTTGAACGCCCACAAGTCCTCGCTCGAACCGCCCCCGCGCCCCACGATGATCGCGTCGATCAAGTCGCCCACGCGCCCTTCGCGCCGCGCCCTCAGATGATATTCGTTCAGAGACTTGATCGCGCGCGCGATCTCCGCGCCCGCTCCCACGCCCTGCACGCGCACGGGCGCGACGAGCACGTTGACGGTGCGCGTGCGGCGCGTGATGACGTGGATGATGTCGCGGATGGCCGCGCCCGTCGGCGACGTGACGACGCCGACGCGGCGTGGCAACAGCGGCAGCGGACGCTTCAACTCCTCCGCGAACAAACCTTCAGCCGCGAGCCGGTCGCGCATCTGCTCAAACGCCACGCGCAACGCGCCCGCGCCGATGGGGTCGAGTCCTTCTACGAGCAACTCATACTCGCCGCGCGGCTCGTACACGGTGATGCGCCCGCGCGCGCGCACCTGCAAACCGTCCGACGGGCGGAAGCGTATGCGCCCGTTCACGCCGCGAAAACATTTCGCGTGAAGTTGCGCGCCCTCGTCCTTGATCGTGAAATACCAGTGGCCGGAAGCAGCCGCCTTGAAGTTTGAAATCTCACCCTCAACCCAGACGGCAGTGAAGCGGTTCTCCAACGCTCCGCGCACCTGCGAAGTCAACTCCGACACGGACAGCGGGCGTCGCTCCGTCTCGTCGAACAGGGATAACAGCAGAGGGCTTTTCATCAATGCGGATGGTAACACCCGCCGCCGCACCTTTCCAAAATCCGCGAATCAATTTGACTGTCAAGCTACTTCAGGTGCGCTTCACAATTTGATCTCGCAACTCTTCTTCGCGCCTCCGGCGTGAAGTTGCTCTCTGGCGAGCATAAGCCTCACGCTGGAAGCGCGAAGGGAGCGACGCCGTGCTAACGGTCGAGCAAGTTTTTAATTTGACCGTGAGGTTGCGCCCGGCACGACGGGACTCAGGCGGACGACCGCGCCTTCGCGTGCGACGCGGACGCGGACGCGCCCGCGCGGGGCGGCGGAAGTCGTCGCGTAGCTGACGGTGTAAGAGGTGCGCAGTTGCGCGACGATGTCGTTGTAAGCGAGTTGGAGTTCGTCGAAGCGGCGCACCGGGTAATAGACGCCGCCAGAGACGCTGGCGAGTTTGCGCCCTTCTTCGTCGGCGCGCGAGGTGAGCGACAGGAATCGCGTGCGCGTCGGGTCGAGCGTGGTCGCGGCGGCGGGCGCGCTCGACGCGGGGATGAGGCCGGAAGGGATGTAGAGCGGGTAGATGACCGCGCCGGTCTCGATGATGGTTTCGAGGATGGCGGGGAAAGGGATGAAGGAGCGATTGTCGTCGCCGTCGGAGATCACGACGATGGCGGTGCGCTCGTCGCGCAGCGGCTTCAAGGTATCAACGAGCGTGTAGGCGAGTGCGTCGTAGAGCGCAGTGCCGCCGCCCGCCTCGATGTCCTTGATGCGCTGCGCCAGAAGGCTGCGGTCGGTCGTGAAATCGGAGATGAGTTGGATGTCGTCGCGGAAACTGATGATCGCCACACGATCCTGCGCGCCGACCGTGTTGACGAAGGCGAGCGCGGATTTTCGCACGAAGTCCAGACGCTCCTCGACGCTCCCCGACACGTCCAGCAGCAGCACGAGGTTGAACGGCGTGCGCGACGGCTCGACGGCGACGACCTCGCGCACGGCTTCGCCCTCCGTGACGCTGAAGTCTTTGCGCTCAAGCCCGGCAATCGCCCGCCCCATCCTGTCCGTCACGTTCGCCGTCACGCGCATCAACTGCGGCGCGACCTCGCGCACGGTGCGCTCGCCTTTCGCCGCCACGCTCAGGACGGGCGCGCCCCCGCGCGGCGGCGGCAGCGTCCGCGCGTACTCGCCGACGAAGCGCGGCGTGATCTTGCGGATGGCATCTATCAAATCCTGATTGCCGCTCCTGATGATGGCGCGCGCCGCCTCCGTCAACTGCCGCTCGCGCAGGTCGGCGGGCACGCTCGCCGGGTCAACGCCGAAGAGAATCACGCCCCGTTCCGTCTCCAAATCCAACTTGATGCGCTGTTCAGGCTTCGCCTTCTTGTCGCCGATGCGACCCGACACCTCGAACCGCCCGCCGCGCTTCTCCTC
>DASPJG010000685.1:0-13775 GCA_035628755.1 Pyrinomonadaceae bacterium | reverse complement strand
GCTTGCGGGCGCGGCTCAGGCGGGCGGAAAGTTTATTTGATCGCTTTGATGTTCGCCGGTTTGGCGAAGAGGGTGTCGGGGATGGGCGGGTTGAACTCGACCGAGTCGTAGTTGATGCGGCTCGACTGTTCGCCCGCGCGGTAATGGTCAATCACGAAAGGCACGGTCAGGCCGTTGATGGTTTTATAACTGGCGAAGCGATCCTCTTCCTCCACCTCGACGCCTTCCGCGTTCTTTCGCTTGTACAAAGTTTTGGCGGGCAGAAAGTCTTTCGCGCCGATCTCGTAGTCCACGGTGAAGCCGTCTGGATACGTTACCCGCACGGCCTCATTACGTTTGGCAAGCCCGGCCTCGCGGCGTCCGAGATAGGTGAGCCGCGCGCCTTCCGCTCGCCACCAGCCGCGCAACAAATTGTCGGTGCTCGTGCGCATCGCGAGGCGGAAATCCGCCACCTGCTCGGGTCGCATGTCCGTCAGCGAATGCGTCGAACTCTCGAACAGCCAGCCGCTATCGCCGTCGTTCGTCTGGATCGCGCGCCCGCGGCTGCTGCGAAACTCCGTGCGCTCGCGGTTGGGGAAGACGAGATAGTCAATGAAAGTTTGCGGCGGCAGCGACACACCTTTGTCGAATTGCGAATAGTAGCCGCGCCCGATGATCGTCTTCACGCCGAGGTACGCGCTCCCGCCCTGCGCCTCGACCGCGCGGCGCACGATCTGCTCCGCCTTCTCGTCATTTGCCGCCTGCGCCGCTGTCGCCTCTACCTTCGGCGGCGAGTTGTCCGGCGTCGCCTGCGCGCAGACTGAAACGACCGACGCGAACAATATGACTAGCGGCAGCGCGCGCCGCGTGATTTTTAAGCGGGAACGTGTTTCAGAATTCATAAGCTTCTCGGATGATTTTTATCCACGCGTAAATCTTCGCTCTCTCTCTGGAAGATGCAAGCGAAAGAGGGTTTCAGCTCATCTATAAATTCTAGAAAGCTGAAACCCTCCGGTTCAAAACAGGCGTTCAGTGATGCTCGCCCGGTTCTTGCACGCGCGGCTTAATTGACGCTCGGCGCGTCCAGAGCCTTGATCGTGATGTCGCCGTCTTCGTAGTCTACGACGAATTGCGACGCGCCTTTCCACATTGCCGTGAGCGGCAATTTCACCTTCTCGTCAATGTGACGCTTGAGAAAACGCGCGCCGTAGGCCGGGCTAAAGCCCTTCTCCGTCAGGCTGTCAATGGCGCGTTCCGTCACCTGCACCGTCTTGCCCGATCGCTCCATCTGGCGGCGCAGCTTGTCGAGATGGATGACGGCGATCTGCCTCACTTCATCCATCGTGAGCGGCGAGAAGACGACGATCTCGTCAATGCGGTTGCGAAACTCCGGCGAGAAACGCTGCTCCGCAGCCTTCATCACCTCGCCCTTCACCGCGCGCACGTCGCCCAGAGTCTTCGTGCCGAAGCCGAGCGGTTTCTCGTACTTCTTGAAACTCTCCGAGCCGAGGTTCGAGGTCATGATGACGATGGCGTCCGAGAGATAAACTTTCTTCCCGCGCCCGTCCGTCAACCAGCCTTCGTCGAAGCCCTGCAAGAAGAGGTTCATCAACGTCGGCGAAGCCTTCTCAACTTCGTCGAGCAACAGCACCGTGTAGGGGTTCTCGCGCAGGCGTTCCGTCAGGATGCCGCCGCGCTCCGAGCCGACTATGCCGCGCGGCATGCCGATCAGTTTTTCGACGCCGACCGTGCCGTCGCCGTATTCCGACATGTCTATGCGCACCATCTTCTCTTCGTCGCCGAACATGAACTCGGCCACGGCCTTCGCCAGTTCGGTCTTGCCGACGCCCGTCGGGCCTAAGAACAGGAGCACGCCGTCAGGCTTGTAGTGCGATTCTTTGAGCGGCCCTTTGTTCAGGCGCAGGCGTTGGGCGACGGATTGCACCGCCTCCTTCTGCCCGATCACGCGATGCGCTAACTCCAGTTCCATTTGCTGGAAGCGGTCGGTCGTGTCGCGCGAGATCATGTCGCGCGGGATGTGCGATTCCTGCGAGATGACTTCGATGATGTGCTCCGGCTTGACGACCAGAGCCTCCGGCTCGTTGATCTCGACTTTGACCGAAGCCGTGTCGAGCCAGCCGATGGCCTTGTCGGGCAGGTGCAGGTTGCGTATGTACTTCGGAGCCATCTCCAGAGCCATGTTGATGGCGTCGTCCGAGATGGTCACCGAGTAGTTGCGTTCGAGCCGCGGGCGTAAGCCCAAAAGAATCTCACGCGTCTCGGAAATCGTCGGCTCGTCAACCTTGACCATGCGGAAGCGGCGCGCCAGAGCCTCGTCTTCGCCGATGTATTCCTTGTATTCGGTGATGGTCGTTGCGCCGATGATGCGCAGGTCGCCGCGCGCAAGCGACGCCTTGAACATGTTGGCCGCGTCGGACGAAGTGCCGAGCGCCGCGCCCGCGCCGATGATGGTGTGCGCCTCGTCAATGAAGAGGATCAACTCCGGGCGTTCCTTAACTTCGTCAATGATGCCCTTGATGCGTTCCTCGAACATGCCGCGCAGCATCGTGCCCGCGACGAGGCCGCCCATCTGCAACTGGACGACGTGCGCGTTCCTGAGACGAGCCGGAACTTTCTCCGGTTCGAGTTCGATGAGACGCGCTAAGCCTTCGACGACCGCCGTCTTGCCGACGCCGGGCTCGCCCACGAGCATCGGCGAATTCGCCCGCTCGCGATGGCAGAGGATTTCCACCATCTGCTGAATCTCGCGCTCGCGCCCGATGGTCGGCGGAAGCTTGTCCATCCGCGCCAGCCGGTTCATCGAAGTGCCGAAGTGTTTCAGGTAAGGCGGCAGTTCAAACTTCTTGCGATACTGCTCTTCGTCCTGCTCGCGCATGTGGACGCGCGCGCGGACGTTTTCCGTCAACGCTTCCGTGTCCGCGCCGAGCGTGCGGAGCATGCCGCTCAGGATGCCGCCGTCCTGTGCGAGCGCCATGAAGAGGTCTGTGGATTCGATGGTCTTGCGCCCCTGCGCACGCGAACGCTCCATGGCGCGCTTGAAGAGATCAATCGTCTCCGGCGCGATGCGCAAGCCTTTGCCGACGTGCTGGAAACGGTTGTTGTCCAGCCGCCGTTCAATTTGCATTTTGATATGAAACGGGTCGAGCGAAAGGTCGCGCATGGCCGAGTTAAACAGTTCGGCCTCCTCCGTGATGAAAGCATGGAGAATGTGTTCGACGGCGATGTAATTTTGGTCACGACGCTTCGACTCCTGCATCGCGTACTCAAAAATCCGCTGCCCGCTCTCCGCGAAACGATCTTTATATGTTCCGAGATCAACCATTGTATTCCTTCAATCTTGCTGGTCGCGCCCTCGTGGGGGTCGCGGGTTTGTTGATCGCCAACTTCCGCCCGAATAATTTACGCCCTCGACGATCTGTTTGGTTCTCGACGGAGAAAAATGAAGGCCGCTTTTCTCCATCCGGCGGCTACTTTTAGATGCCATGCGCCCATGTCCCGTTGCGTTTCGGGACAACTTGAGCATAGCACACTTGAGATAGCAATTATCCTGCCATTTGACGCGGGACTGAGGGTAAAAATAAAAGGCAAAAGTGGAGAAACTATGTCGCCCCTCCCTTCTGCCTTTTACCTTCCAACTTTCGCCCGCTTTTAATAATCGCCGTAGTCTTCCCCGCCACCCATCGGCGGCGCGGCGGCCTTCTTCGGTTCGGGCGCATCCGTGATGGCCGCCCCTGTGGTCAAGAGCAGCGCGGCGACCGACGCGGCGTTTTGCAACGCCGTGCGCACGACTTTCGTCGGGTCGATGATGCCGGACTCGACGAGGTTTTCGTACTTCCCGTTGGCCGCGTTGTAACCCAGTTTGCCCTTCGACTCTTCGACCTTGCCGATGACGACCGCCCCGTCCACGCCGGCGTTCTGCGCGATGCGCCGCACGGGTTCTTCGAGCGCGCGACGCAGGATGCGCACGCCCGTCTGCTCGTCCTCGTCCTTGAGTTCCAGCTTGTCGAGCACACACGCCGCGCGCAGCAGGGCGATGCCGCCGCCGGGGACGATGCCTTCCTGCGCCGCCGCGCGCGTCGCGTTCACGGCGTCGTCCACGCGCATCTTCTTCTCTTTCATCTCCGTCTCGGTCGACGCGCCGACGCGAATCACGGCCACGCCGCCAGCGAGCTTCGCCAGACGCTCCTGCAATTTCTCGCGGTCGTAATCGGAGGTGCTCTCCTCGATCTGGCGACGAATCACGGCGACGCGCGACTGAATCTCTTTGGCATCGCCCGCGCCTTCGACGATGGTCGTGTTGTCCTTATCGACGATGACGCGCTTGGCCGTGCCGAGGTCGTCCGCCGAGACGTTCTCCAATTTGACGCCGATGTCTTCCGTGATCACGCGCCCGCCCGTCAAGGCCGCGATGTCTTCGAGGATGGCCTTGCGGCGGTCGCCGAAGGCCGGGGCTTTGACGGCGCAGACTTTGATCGTGCCGCGCAGTTTGTTGACGACGAGCGTGGGCAGCGCGTCGCCCTCGATGTCTTCCGCGATGATCAGGAGCGGGCGACCCTGACCCGCCGCCTGTTCCAGAATGGGCAGCAGTTCGCGCATCGCCGCGATCTTCTTTTCGTGGATGAGAATCAGAGGGTCTTCGAGCACCGCCTCCATGCGATCCTGATTGGTGACGAAGTAAGCAGACAGGTAGCCGCGATCAAACTGCATCCCCTCGACGATGTCCAACTCGGTTTCGAGCGTGCGCGCTTCTTCGACCGTGACCACGCCGTCTTTGCCGACCTTGTCCATCGCCTCCGCGATCAACTCGCCGATCTCGCGGTCGTTGTTTGCCGACACGCTCGCAACGTTGGCTAATTCGTCCTTGCCCTTGACCTTTTTCGACTGCCGCTCCAAATCCGCGACCGCCGCCTCTGTGGCGCGCTGGATGCCGCGCTGCAACGCCATCGGGTTCGCGCCCGCCGTCACGTTCTTGACGCCCTCGCGGAAAATGGCCTGCGCCAGCACGGTCGCCGTCGTCGTGCCGTCGCCCGCCGTGTCGTTCGTGCGCGTCGCCACCTCGCGCACCATCTGCGCGCCCATGTTCTCGTATTTATCTTCGAGGTCAATCTCTTTCGCCACCGTCACGCCGTCTTTGGTGATCACGGGCGAGCCGAACTTTTTGCCGAGCACGACGTTGCGCCCCTTCGGCCCCAGCGTCACGCGCACGGCGTTCGCCAGCTTGTTCACCCCGCGCAACATCGCGTGTCGCGCTTCTTCGCTGAACTTCAATTCTTTTGCCGCCACTTCGTTTGTTCTCCTCGATAAGATTGTTCGTCGTCAGTTGTCCGCGGTCAGTGGTTTCGTTCTTACTCTTAACCGAAACTCTTAGCTTCAGCCGTCCGTCCACGATGCACAAACAACGGACAACCGGCTTACCGGCAAAAACCTTACTCCGTCGCCGTCTGTGCTCCGGCTTTCGCCCGCCCGACCTGCACGCGCGCCGGTCTGAGCAGTTGACCGCCCATGCGGTAGCCACGGCTGTACTCCGCCGTCACCAGCCCATCACGCTCCGGTTCGACCTCAATCACGTCAACCGCTTCGTGCAACTCCGGGTCGAATGGTTCGCCGACGGACGTGATCGCTTCGATGCCGCCGGAGACGAGCGCGCTCTCGAACCCGCTGAGCGTTCCGCGCAAGCCTTCGAGCTGCGTGTCGAGCGAGCCGCCGCCCTCCGCCGCTTCCATCGCGCGCCGCAAATTCTCCATTACGGGCAGCAGCGCGCCGACGAACGCGGCTTTCTCACGCGCCGCGCGTTCGCCCGCCGTGCGCGTGAGACGCTGCCTGATCTCGTCCGTCTCGCGCCTGAGTTCCGCGCGCACCTGCTCGAAACGCGCCTGCACGTCTCTTGCCGTCTGCTCCGCGGCGAGCGTGCGTCCTTCGAGTTCTTCCACGTACTTCGGTTTCAAACTCGGCGTCTCGCCCGCGTCCTGCACATGTACCCCTTCATCCGACTCGTCGAGGCTGACGCGCCGCCTGTCCGTCACACGGATGCCCTCGGCTGCCGGAGCGTCCGCCGCGCCTTCTCCGGCACGCGCCTCTTCAGCCGCCATTCTCTCTGCCATATCCCTTCTCTTTTTCTCCCTGCGAAAAGATACCATAGTGGTGAATAGTAAATCGTAAACCGTGAATAGAGAAATCAGGGTCTCAATCTATTGACGATTGACGATCTACGAAACTGCTATTTTGACGCGCCCCGCCTTCTGCTCCGTGCGCTTGGGCAGGCGCAGACGCAGCACGCCGTCCTTGTAGTCGGCCACGATGTTTTCCTGATCAACTGTCGGCGGCAGAGGCCCGAAGCGACTCAGGAAACGACCGAACGGGCGGCTTCTGCCGCCACTGCCGCGCCGCTTCCCGTTTTCCTCCGCCGCGCGCTCGCCGCGCACCGTCAGGCGATTTTCATCCACGCTCACGTCGAGCGCGCCGCGTTCGATGCCCGGCAAATCAATCGCGATGATGAATTCCGTCCCGGTCTCATAAACGTCCGCCGCCGGTGTCCAGTCGGCGTGCTCAAGCTCCGCCTCCCGCTCCTCATCCAAGTGATCGTGCCGCCGCGCCGTGTCCTCGAACAGACGATTCATGCGCTCTTGCAACGTCACATAATCACGCCACTCGTCCCACTTATGACCCATCGGCAATAAACCTCCGCCCTCGTCGCTCAATTAAGCCGTTGCCGCCGCCACCGGCTCGCTCGCAAACTTCAACTGGTCGCCGTCCGCAGAGACCCGTATGGTCTGGCCGGGCGCGATCTCGCCGCGCAGGAGTTTCGAGGCCAGCGGGTTCTGGATCAACGTCTGGATGGCGCGTTTCAGCGGGCGCGCGCCGTACATCGGATCGTAGCCTTCGCGCGCGAGCAGTTCGCGCGCCGAATCGTCGAGCGCGAGCGCAATGTCGCGTTCTTGCAGCATGTGCCGCAGGCGTTCGAGGTGCACTTCAATGATCCGCACGATCTCCGCGCGCGAGAGCTGGTGGAAGATCACCACGTCGTCAATGCGGTTGAGAAACTCCGGCTTGAAGTGGCCGCGCAGTTCCTCTAAGACAGCCTCGCGCACACGCTTTTCGTCCTCGCCCGCCGCCTGTATTTCGCGCGAGCCGAGGTTCGAGGTCATGATCAGGACGGTGTTCTTGAAGTCAACGGTGCGCCCTTTCGAGTCGGTCAGACGCCCATCGTCGAGGATTTGCAGGAGCACGTTGAACACGTCCGGGTGCGCCTTCTCGATCTCGTCGAAGAGGACGACGCTGTACGGCCTCCGCCTGACGGCTTCGGTCAACTGCCCGCCCTCCTCGTAGCCGACGTAGCCCGGCGGCGCGCCGATCATGCGCGCCACGGCGTGCTTCTCCATGTACTCGCTCATGTCGAGCCGGATCATCGAGCGTTCGTCGTCGAACAGAAACTCTGCGAGCGCGCGCGCCGTCTCGGTCTTGCCGACGCCCGTCGGGCCGAGGAAGATGAACGAGCCGACCGGGCGATTGGGGTCTTGCAGCCCCGCGCGGGCGCGCCGCACGGCGTTGGCGACCGCCGTCAAAGCCTCGTCCTGCCCGATGACACGCATCCGCAGGCGTTCCTCCATCGTCACGAGTTTCTGCATCTCGCCTTCGAGCATCTTCGCCACCGGCACGCCCGTCCACTTGGCGACGACGAGCGCGATGTCTTCTTCGTCAACCTCTTCCTTGAGATAGACGCCCTCTTTCTGTATCTCGGCGAGCTTCGCGTGATCATCCGCGAGTTGCTTTTGCAGTTCGACCGCCGTGCCGTAGCGCAGTTCGGCGACTTTGCCGTAGTCGCCCGCGCGCTCGTACTGCTCGGCCTGCACCTTGATCTGTTCGAGTTCCTCTTTGGCTTTGCGGATGCGCTCGATGATGTCTTTCTCCGAACGCCACTGCGCCTTCATCCCCGACGCGCGCTCGCGCAAATCCGCGATCTTGACTTCGATCTCGCGCAGGCGCGCCTGCGAACGCTCGTCCGTCTCGCGCTGCAACGCCTGTTTCTCGATCTCAAGCTGCGTCGTCTCGCGCTCCAACTCGTCGATCTCGACGGGCAGGCTGTCTATCTCGATGCGGAGGCGCGAGGCGGACTCGTCAATCAGGTCAATGGCCTTGTCCGGCAGGAAGCGATCCGTGATGTAGCGGTTCGAGAGCGTGGCCGCCGCGACGATGGCCGAGTCCTTGATGCGGACGCCGTGGTGAACTTCGTAACGCTCCTTCAAACCGCGCAGGATCGCAATCGTGTCCTCGACCGTCGGCTCGCCGACGTAAACCTGCTGGAAACGGCGTTCGAGCGCGGCGTCCTTTTCGATGTGTTTCTTGTACTCGTTCAGGGTCGTCGCGCCAACGCAGCGCAACTCGCCGCGCGCCAGCGCGGGCTTCAACATGTTCGACGCGTCAATCGCGCCCTCGGCTGCGCCCGCCCCGACGAGCGTGTGCAGTTCGTCTATGAAAAGGACGATCTGGCCTTTCGCATTTTCGATCTCTTTCAAGACCGCCTTCAAGCGATCTTCGAACTCGCCGCGATACTTCGCGCCCGCTAGCATCGAGCCGAGGTCGAGCGCGACGAGACGCTTGTTGCGCAACGTCTCCGGCACGTCGCCGGAGATGATCCTCTGCGCCAGACCTTCGACGATGGCCGTCTTGCCGACGCCCGGTTCGCCGATGAGCACGGGGTTGTTTTTCGTGCGGCGCGAGAGAACCTGAACGGTGCGGCGTATCTCGTCGTCGCGCCCGATGACCGGATCGAGTTTGCCCTGCCGCGCGAGGTCTGTCAGGTCTTTCGCATATTTTGAGAGGGCTTGATAGTTGGCCTCCGCGTTCTGATCGGTGATGCGCGAATCGCCGCGCATGTCGCCGACCACCTTCGACAAATCTTCACGACTGACGCCATGCTGGCGCAGGATGCGCCCCGCCGCGCCCTCGCGCTCGTCCACGATGGCCAGTAGCAGGTGCTCGGTCGAGATGTACTCGTCCTGCATCCGCTCGGCCTGCTTCTCCGCCGCCGTGAAGATTTGCGTGAGGCGCGGGCTGAAATATTGCTGGCCTCCCTGCACCTTCGGCAGACGACTGATGGCGGCCTGCGCATCGTTCAGGACGACTTGCAGGTTCGCGCCAAGTTTGCCTACGAGCGGGCGCACGATGCCTTCGGGCTGTTCGAGCATCGCGACGAGCAGGTGTTCCGGCTCGACCTGTTGATTCTGGTTGCGCTCGGCCTGTTCGATGGCCGTCTGGATGGCCTCCTGCCCGCGCAGTGTGAAACGTTCTAGACGCATAATTTTCCGCACCCCGAACTGACACGCGCGGGACGATGAATGAGTTCACCGCTCATCGTCGCCGCGCGTCCGTTACTGAGACTTACCCTTGAATTACTTCCCGGCGGTCGCAGTCTTGCCTTTGCTCTCCGCCGTGCCGGACTCTCCGGCCTTCGCCTCGATGGTCTTCGGCGTCGATGCGCCCTCGCCACTGATCTCGATGCGGCGCGCTTTCACCTCTTCGCGCTTTTGCAGCACGACGCGCAGCACGCCGTTCTTATACTCGGCGGCCACGTTCTCCGGCGAGACCGTCTGCGGCAGCGTGAAGGAGCGCGTGAACGAGCCGTAAGAGCGTTCGACGCGATGATAGTTATCCGATTCGTCCCGTTTCTCGAAGCGACGCTCGCCGCGCAGCGTGAGCACGTTGTTCTCGATAGAGAGTTCAAAGTCCTCACGATTCATGCCCGGCAGTTCAGCTTCGAGCACGATCTGATCCTTGTTCTCGTAGATGTCAACGGTCGGTGCCCACGCGCCGCGGGCGATTCCCTCGTCGCCGAAGGAACGCGACAAATTGCTCGAAAACAGGCGATTCACTTCATCTTGCAGCATCCGCAGGTCGCGGAACGGGTCGTAACGGGTAATAGACATGACGTATTTCCTCCTCTTAACTCAACAAAAACGTTATTTGCTGGACGCTCAGAAAGAGCCTCCGGCGCGACCTAACCGCGCGCCGTCACCTTTGAGCGTACCGAGATAATAATATCTGAGTCCCTTCTTGTCAAGTATCAAAAGCAAAAAATTTTCGCCCCTCCCGGCGCGCCGGAGAGAGACGGCGGGAAGGTGCGCGAAATCCGCTTAGTCTATTCTGAAGAACCGTTTAATGGAGGAAATGAGACCCGCCTCAGCCTTCTCCTCGTCTTCAACTTCGGCGGAGGCGGCGAGACCGGCGCGGCGGTGTGCGATGGTCTGGCCGAGTGTTTCGGCCAGATGCGGGTTGGAATCGAAGACGGACTTCATCGCCTCGTGGCCGATTTCGAGCACCTCGGTCTCCTCGGCGGCGACGACGTGCGCAGAGCGCGGCGCGCCGGTGAAAAGCGCCATCTCCCCGAAAAAGTCGCCCTCGCCGAGCGTGGCGACGGTGCGCGACTGGCCGTCGTCGTTGATCTGCACGGCGACGTTGCCGTGATGCACGACGAACATCGAATCGCCCTCGTCGCCCGCGCGGATAATGGTTTCGCCCGGCGCGTAGGTGTGGCTGCGGGAGGCGCAGACGAGTTGGGAAAGCTCGTCTGCGTTGAGCGGGGCGAAGATTTCCGTGGCGGCGAGGCGTCCGGTGAGCGTCTCGGTATCAGCCGCCGGATTGGCGGCAGATTTCGGACGTTCGATGTAGAGCGTCTGCGTGGGGAAGGCAAAACTCAGCCCCGCGCGTTTGAAGGCGTACCAGACGCGCTGGCGAAGGAGCGCGTCCGTGTCGTTATGCAGGACATAATCTTCCAGCCAGTATTTGATCTCGTAGTCGACGGCGAAGTCGCCGAGGTTGCGCACGCGGACGAGGGGCGCGGGCTGGCGGCGCACGTTCTCCGTCTCGCGGATGGCGTCGCGCACGACCTGTATGACGCGTGCGGGAGAGTGTGAGTAAAGGGCGTTGAAGAAGACGAGGCGGGCGTTCGGGTTGTCGCGCGGGCAGACCTCTATGGCCTCCTTGGCGATCTGGCTGTTGCTGAGGAGGACGACGTGGTTGGTAAACGTCCTGATTTTCGCCGCGCGCCACGTCACGCTCTCGACGACGCCCATCCATTTGCCGACCGTGATCACGTCGCCGACCTCGAAGGGCTTGTCGGCGTGGAGCGAGATGCCGGAGAAGAGATTGCCGAGCGTGTCTTGCAGCGCGAGACCGAGGATCACGCCGAGCAGGGCAGACCCCGACAGCAGCGCGCCGAGCGAGAGGTCAAAGAAGGCTTTGAGGATGAAGGCGACGATCAGGATATAAGCGACGATGGAGAACAGGTCGCGTATGAGGCTCGGCGCGTCGCGGCCTTTGCGGAGACGGAAAACCACGTCGAAGAGGAACGCCCCGGTGAGACGGACGCCCACGAACATGAGGCTCAGCCACAGGGCGATCTTGGCGAGCAGTTGTACCCAGTAGAAGCCGGGGGCGTTCGCCCTCAAGTTTTCGACTGGCGACGGCGGCGCAAACGAGGGCAGGACGAAATAGAGCAGGACGGCGAACAGCGCGGTCGCAAGGAGTGGGAGCGCGAGTTGTTTCTTGAGACGGGAGCTACTCATCTTGAAGCGTCACAGGTCAAACACGGTTCAGTTCAAAGTGTCCGGGGAAACTTTAACTAGCCGCCGAAGAGCGTCTTGGCGGCCAACACGAGCGACAGGGCGGAGACGATAAATACCGTCAGCCACGCCAGCACATTATAGACTGCCCCGTTCGCGTATTCACCCATCAATTTGCGGTCGCCAGCGAGGCGTAAAATTGCGATGAGCATCACGGGCAGCAGCAGACCGTTGATAAACTGCGTGACGACGAGCACGCGTATCAGAGGCAGCCCCGGAATGATCGCGATGAGCGCGCCCACGGCGATCAGGAAAGTGAAGATGCCGATGAAGATCGGGGCTTCGCGAAAACTGCGCGAGACGCCTTTCTCGAATCCCAACGCCTCGCTGATCGAGTAGGCGGTGGCGAGCGGCAAGACGCCCGCCGCGAGCATAGATGCGCCGAAGAGCCCGATGGCGAACAGCAGACCTGCGTACTCGCCCGCGAGCGGGACGAGAGCGCGCGCGGCGTCGGCTGCCGTCTCGATGCCGCCCGCGAAGCCGCCCGCGCCGAGCGTCGCCGCCGTCGAGATAACGATGAAGAAGGCGATGGACATGGCAAAGAGCGTCCCGACCCACACGTCCGCGCGCACCAGTTTATAGTCCTCACGGCGGACGCCCTTCTCCACCACGGACGATTGCACGAAGACCTGCATGTAGGGCGAGATGGTCGTGCCGATCAGGGCGATGAGCGTGAACAGGTAATGATTATCGTAACGAAATGTCGGGCGCGCCATCTGCCCCGCCACTTCGCCCCAGTCTGGGCGCGCCAGAAAAGCCGAGACGATATAGCCGAGGAACACGAGCGACATCACGAGGAAGACGCGCTCGACTCTCCGGTATGATCCCTTCACGACGAGCCACCACACCGAGAGCGCGGCGAGCGGCACGGAGACCTGTCGCGGCACGCCGAACAACTCCGTCGCCGCCGCAATGCCGACGAACTCCGAGACGGTGACGCCCGCGTTCGCCACGAGCAACGCCGACATCACGACCACCGTCCAGCGCACGCCGAACCGCTCGCGGATCAGGTCGGCCAAACCCTTGCCCGTCACCACGCCCATCCGCGCGCACATCTCCTGCACGAGTCCGAGGCTGACGAGGATGGGCAGAAATGTCCAGAGCAGCGTGTAGCCGAACTCCGCGCCGGAGGTGGAATAGGTGGCGATGCCGCCCGCGTCGTTGCCCGCGTTGGCGGCGATCATTCCCGGCCCGATAACTGCGAGATAGGCGATAAACCCCGTGCGCCGCTCGACCGCGCGCCGCACGCGCAGAGTGCCGCGCCGCCACAGGCGACGGCTCATCTCCCGCACATCTGTACGCGACACGGCCACTTGGAGGTTCTCCGTCCATATGAAAACAGTATTGAGTGACAAGCGACGAGTGGCAAGTTGAAAACTAAGATTCGTCTCTAGCTCGTCGCTTAAAAAATTCTGGGTAGACGTTGACGCCAGCCTTTCGGCAGCAGCAGTTCCATCGCGTCGTCAACGGTGACGATGCCCGCGATCTCGCCGAGGTCGTCCACGACGGGCAGCGCGAGCAGGTTGTATTCGGCGATCTTGTGCGCCACGTCGCGGGCGGAATCGTCCGGGTGCGCGTGCTGGAACTCGTCGCGCATGACGTGTTCGAGCGGCGCGGCGGGGTCTGCGAGGATCAGGCTGCGCAGGGCGATCACGCCGGACAGTTTCCAAGAGCCTTCATGTTCGACGACGTAGAGGTAATAGATCATGTTCGGCGTCTCGGCCATCTCGCGCAAGGTGGCGAGCGCTTCGCCCACGGTCAGTCCTTTCGGGAGCGTGATGAATTCGTTGGTCATCAGGCCGCCCGCCGTGTCGTCTTCGTAGGGCAGGAGTTCGGCCACGTCCGTCTTCTCCTCGCCCTCCATGCGGTTGAGCAAATCTTCGGCGGTGGCTTCGGGCAGGTCGCCGAGCACGTCTGCGGCTTCGTCGGGCGACATCCATTCGAGGATGTCGGCGGCGCGTTCCTTGTCCATGTCGCCGATGATGCGCACCTGGCTCTCGTCGGGCATCTCTTCGAGCGTCTCGGCGGCGGTCTCGTCGTCGAGCGCGGCGACGACTTCCGCCCCCTGCCGGTAAGACAGAGACTCCGCGAGCCGCGCGATCTCGACCGGGTGCAGGCGCGACAACTTATCGCGCGAAGACTTCAGGCGCACCTCCG
>DASPJG010000684.1:0-9134 GCA_035628755.1 Pyrinomonadaceae bacterium | reverse complement strand
GCTCTATCTGGCCGAGTTGGAACGCGGCCAACTCGAAGCGCGCTTCGAGCCGCTCGCCGTGCGCGGGCTGACGGAGAGCGAACGCGCCCTGCCCGATGGCGATTGGCGTCGCGCCCTCCACAGCGATACGCTGATGATCCTGACGGGTACGGAATCACAGGCCGCGCGCGATGCGTTCGCGTCGAACGAGACGCAGCGGAAGACCGAAGGCAGCCGGAGCGTGCTGGCCGTCCCGCTCCTCAGCGGCGACCGCGTGCTGGGCGTGCTGGAAGCGGTGCGCGAGGGAGCATCCGCGCGCTCCTTCGCCGCTGGCGAGGCGGCGTTGCTCTCTGCGCTCGCGCTCCCGCTCTCCGCCGCGCTCGCCAACTCCGTCCGCATCGCAGAGGCGGAGAAACTTTCGCAGACGGACGATCTCACCAAGCTTCACAACGCGCGCTTCCTCCGGCAGTACCTGACGGCGGAGGTCAAACGTGCGCGCCGTTACGGCTCGACCGTGACCGCGCTCTTCTTCGACCTCGACGACTTCAAGGAGATCAACGACCGCTACGGCCACCTCGTCGGCTCACACGTCCTGATGGAGATGGCGACCGTGATCCTGACGGGCGTGCGCGACACGGACGTGGTGGCGCGCTATGGCGGCGACGAGTTCGTCGTCATCCTGCCGGAGACGGGTCTGGAGATGGCCGTGCGCGTCGCCGAGCGCATGCGCGAAAAGATTGCCGAAAACATCTTCACGGGCGGGCGGAGTCTGCGCCTGCGCCTCACGGCCAGTTTCGGCCTCTCCTCTTTCCCCGAACATTCACAGTCCCCGCAGCAGTTGATCGCCGATGCCGACGCGGCCATGTACGAAGCCAAAGCCGCGCACAAGAACTGCGTCCGCATCGCCTCTGCCAAAGGAAATCGCGCGGGCAGCTAAGCGATAAAGTCGGCTTCTGAACCGCCGCCGGATGCGCTGCCCATCAGTTGTGGGATGGCCAGCCCGCACTCGTACCTCGCGGCGGTCAACCCTGAAACGTGCTGGCCGAAAGCTGCCACAGGGCGTAAGCGTTAGGGAGAAAAGTGCTTGACAAGGTTCATCGAAGGGGTATAGTGGCATCCGCTTCAACCGTTTCACTTAGACTGGTCGGCGAGAGTCTCACTCCTCAATGCCTCGCGAGTCTTTCTCCCGCTAACCCCATAGTGGTTACCTACCCCCCACGTCGGGCACATTGGTACGCAATGCCAAGTCAAACAAGATTTAGTTTCGCCACGAGCGCGCTCAGGCACGATCCTGCAACCGGGTTTCGCGCCTTATGTGTTCGACGCTCGTAGCGAACGCTAACGAGACCCCGCGTTCCGCGCGCGGGTAAAGTTAACTTGAAATCGAAGCTGGGCGGACTGCCGTAAACGGAACTACGACAGGCTCTACAAACGCCCTTCCGTAACGCCCTCACAACCGAACAGGAGGAAAACAAACCGTGTCTATAACGATCAAATACTTCAGAACCAGACTTATGATTCTCGTCGCATTAATCGCCATCGCGGTGAGTTTCGCCACGGAATCGAGAACCGCGGTCGCCTGTCAGCAATGTGTTTTTCCCACGGGTGGAATTTGCGTGGGCTGCACCGCGGCGTCTGGCAATGGCTACGTGAGCTGCATCCCCGATCAATCCACCTGCACCTGCACAGTCGGCGGCGGCGGCTGTCAAGGCAGTGACGATGGGTTTGTGCCGGTGGGCGGCGGCGTCGGTTAATAATTTTTTCTCCTGACTCCATCGAAAGGCAGACCTTGCTCGTTCGAGCAGTGGTGCTGCCTCTCGATGGAGTTTTAGCTAACCCGGCACATCGGCTGTTTGCTGTCGTGAATTTTTCGCCCACCACCTGCTTCAGTTAAACCGGAGGAGTTTGAGCCATGTTTAGACGCCGCGCCGTTCTTTTCATTTTGTCGTCGCTTGTCACCGGTAATCTATTTGCACAAAGTTCTCCCCAACCAAGCCAATTAAATCCCGCCTTCGAAGGATCAATTGCTCTCTCCTCACCTCCGAATGTTCATAAAGAATTCGTGTTGCATCAGATTCGGAGCATGGTCGAAGATATTTTATCTTTCCAAAGTCCCGCCGTTAAAGCAGGTGGTCTCTCACAAATCGCAGATATTATTTGGTCGCACGATGAGGCATATACCCGTGGACTTTTTGATCAGGCGTTAGGTTTGACAGCGGTTAAGAGCGACGATAAAAACGCCAGAGTGTTACTCTATCTGCGCCAGGACATCATCGCTCGCATCGCCAAGCACGATGCTCAATGGGCGAAACTTTTGATCGACGGAACATTAGAAGAGGACAACAAAAGAAGCGCGGCGGAGAAGCGAGAACTCAATATTGAAACGGCCAAAAGATTGCAAAAAGAGAACCCCAAACTGGCGGCGGAGTTTGCCGCGCGCAGTTTGCAAGGCGGAATCAGTTCCGAGTTCATTTGGTTTCTCAAATCACTGCGGCAACAAAATGAACCTTCGGCTAATCAACTTTTCCTCCAGATCATCCATCAATTCGCACAGCAGCCTGCGGTTGACGCCAGTTCCTTTGCGATGCTCGGAACGTACATTTTCACCTCGCCCCGACTCGACGGAAGCGACCCGACCAGTGTGATGATCACGCGCGTCGGCGATCTCGGAATAGTTGACATTACCGCCGACGTGCAGGGCATCCCGCCCGCTCTCGTCCATGCCTATCTGCACACCGCCGTCACGTTTCTGCAACACCCGATACCCGACCCGCATCAACGCAAAGTGAGTTACGCGCTCGCCTACCTGCTGCTCCCCAAAGCGCGAAAGTTTGCGCCCGAACTCGCGGCTCCGCTCGGTGCGGCCATGACGCAACTCTCCGCGAACGTACCGCCCGCGATGACTCAGGAAGCGGCGTTCGTCCACATCAATAAAAAAACCGTCGACAGCCCCGAGCAAATAATGTCGAACGCGGAGAAACTTCCCGATGCCGAAAGCCGGGATGTGGCTTATCTGGATGTGGCTTCTCGCGCCTGGCTGAAAAAAGATTTCACGACGGCGCAAGCGGCCTGCGCCAAGATCGCAAACAAAGAGGCGCGTTCACAGTTAGAAACCCTGATCGAATTCGGCAAAGCCGCCACGAAAATTAAAGGCAACAATCCGCAACTATTCGAGGCGGCGGAAGTGGCCGACAAACTACCGCCGGGCATTGAGCGGGCGGTGCTTTATCTGGGCATTGCGGAAAGCGCCTTCCAGAACAAAAACACCACGCTGGCAAATGAATCAACCGCGCACGCCCGTCAAGCGATCCGTGCGGTTTCAGATGCCCGCAAGCCGCAGCTACTGTTGCTGGCGGCGGAACAACTCGCGCGCTATGACGCGGTGGCGGCTGAATCCGCTTTTACGGATGTCGTCAAAGGGTTCAATGCATCGGACGGCAAAATGTTGTCCGGCATGGCCTGGAATCAAAAAGTGCAAGTCGGCGAGTTGGTGCAGCATTTCCCTTTGAACGTCACCGGCCTCGATTTCAGTTTCAATAAAGCCTTTCGTTCCATCCTCTCTGTCGTAAGCATTGATAGCAGCATTGCCAAAGCGAGAGAATTCAAGAGTGAGCAACTCCGCATGTCCGCTTTCGTCGGGCTGGCTAATCAACTCTTGAAGACCTTGAAGACGATGCCGGTAGAAAACCAATCGGGTGAAGTGGTGGTTCGCGTGGGCGAGGACGGCATGCGCAAGTCTGCCGAAAAAACGGTGATGCCTGTTTATCCCGCGGAGACTATCAAGAAGGCGCAACAAGGCATCGCGGTGGTTGAAGCCCAATATAACGGTAAAGGAGAAGTCACGGAGACAATCGTGATAGAAGCCGCCGCACCGGAGATCGGGCAAGCCGTCGTTGATGCCGTCAAGCAATGGAAGTTTAAGTCGAGCTCTTTGGACGGAAAGCCGATCAGCGTTCGCGGCAAGCTGACGTTTTATTTCGTGATCGATAAAAACAAGCAAGGGCGGGTGGAAAATCCAAAACAATTCCAGTAGCCGATGGTAAGAGGAGTTTGAGTTGCATGAACTCGCCGATCACAGGTTCAAGCAAGATAAGGTTGGGTCGGCTGCTCAACGCAGCCATTATCGTGATGTTTCTGGTGGTGGCCGGTATTGTGAGCAAAGGAAGTTTTTCTCCTCCGCCCGAGCCTCCGGTTCTCGCTCCCACCGCACGAATTTTCGTTGAAGGAATTGATTGGGCAACATCAGAACAGACGCTGCTCGTTGCCGTCAGAAAAGGTTGCGCTTACTGCTCTCGGAGCGGGAGGTTTTACCGAAAACTTGCTGACGGCTTGAAAGGCAGGGCGGACGCTAGAATGGTCGTCGTTTATCCCGATGAGACTTCGCAGGGAGAAGCATACCTCAGAGAGATTGGACTCACTTTAATCGAGAGCAAACGGGAAAAGCTGGCTCCGCTCGGAATCAAACTCGTCCCGACTTTGGCACTGGTGGACAGAAACGGGATCGTCAGTAAGGTGTGGGTCGGAGAGTTATCGCCGAAGAAAGAATCCGAAGTGATGGCCGCGCTCCAATTCAAGGACACCCGCGCGGTCAGCGAATGGACAATCAGCGAAAGCGATTTGAAACGTAGAATCGCCAACCGCGAGGCGATCATTATTTTAGACTTGCGCGACCGCGAAGCGTACATCAACGGACACATGGACAAGGCTAAAAACATTCCCTGGGATGAAGTCTATGCCAGGGCGAAAAACGAATTGCCGCAAAATCAAATTATCGTGCTCTATAGCAACGATGAGATTCAGGCCGACATTGCTTACTCAGACTTGTTCAGATTGGGTTACACAAATGTCCTCGTCTATACAGGCTGACGCTCCCCTCAAGTCGCTCCGACCGACGCTCGACCGGCCTCGAAGTTAATCATCGGTTCCAGCCCTGCCGCCGCATCTATCTATTCCCGCATTAAAATCCGCAATTTGAGCCTGTTGGCTTTAGTATTTGGGCTTTTTCGTTGTATCTTGGTGAGTTCGTAGGGCATCGCGGGGCAGAGAGCCTCGCAGGGTGTGTGGAAAGTCAGACTTACGTGGCCTCGTTTCATGTAATCCTCGAACTCCGCCGGCCAGCCCTGTTTACGTTCATTTCTAGCGCATCTCTTTCATGCTTGGATCGAAAAATTAATGGCCTTTAAATCACTCTTTAGCCTGTTTTCCAGCGATCTGGCGATTGACCTCGGGACAGCCAACACGCTCGTCTATGCCAAGGGGCGCGGCATCGTCGTCTCCGAGCCGTCCATCGTCGCGATCAATAAAGTCACCAACCTGCCGGAAGCCGTGGGCAAGGAGGCGAAGGAGATGTTGGGGCGCACGCCCGGCAACATCGTCGCCATCCGCCCGATGAAGGACGGCGTCATCGCCAACTTTGAAGTCACGGAGAAGATGCTGCAACACTTCATCCGCAAGGCGCACAACGGAAAGTCGTGGGTCTCGCCGCGCGTCGTCATCGGCATCCCGAGCGAGATCACGCAGGTCGAACGCCGCGCCGTCGAAGATTCCGCCTACCGCGCGAAGGCTTCGGAGGTGTATCTCGTCGAGGAAGCGATGGCGGCGGCCATCGGCGCGGGGCTGCCCATCACCGAACCGCACGGCAACATGATCGTGGACATCGGCGGCGGCACGACCGACATCGCCGTTATCTCGCTCTCGGGCATCGTCTACTCGCGCGCCGTGCGCGTCGCCGGCAACGAGATGGACGAGGCGATCACGAGCTTCATCAAACGCAAGTACAACCTCTTGATCGGCGAACGCACCGCCGAGATGATCAAGATCAATCTCGGCTCGGCCTTCCCGCTCGACGAACAACTCTCGATGGACGTGCGCGGGCGCAATCTCATCGAAGGCATCCCGAAGACCATCACGATCACGGACGACGAAGTGCGCGAAGCGCTCGCCGATTCGATCTCGACCATCGTCAACGCCGTGCGCGTCGCACTCGAACGCACGCCGCCGGAGTTGTCGGCGGACATCGTGGAGCGCGGCATCGTGCTCACGGGCGGCGGCGCGCTCTTGAAGAATCTGGACAAGCGGCTCTCCATCGAGACCGGCCTGCCCGTCTCGGTCTCCGAAGACCCGCTCTCGTCCGTCGTGCTCGGCGCGGGCAAGATGCTCTCGGACTTCAACCTCCTCAAACGCGTGAAGTGGGATAACACCCTGTCGAGCGGAACTTAAAAGCCGTGAATCGTAAATCGTAGATCGTAAATAGACCGCAGCTTTTTTCTATTTGCGATTTACGATTCACTATTTACCAACTATGGCTGTTACGCGAACGCAGAAAGAGATCAGGCAGCGCGCCCCGCTGTGGTTGCTGGCATTGCTCGGCGTGAATCTGGTGTTGATGTCGGTGACGGCGCGCGACGAGTCGGGGCACAAACGCCTGATTCAGGTGTGGGCGCAGGCCGTGGCCTCGCCGGTGCAGCGGCTCTTTTCGGGCGCGACGGGCGCGGGGATGGGTTTCTTCCAACACCTCGGCAGCCTCAACCGCGCCGCCACCGAGAACGAAGACCTCAGACGCCGCCTCGCCGAAACCGAAGCCGAACTGCGCAAGGCGAGTATGGCGCGCGACGAGAACGAGCGGCTCAGGGGACTCTTGGATTTCAGGGAAAAGGGCGGCTACCAGACCGTCACGGCGCGCGTCATCGCCCGCGACCCATCCGAGTGGTTCGACTCCGTGATGATCAACCGGGGCAGCACTTCGGGCATCGAGAAAGACATGCCGGTCGTGACGCACGAAGGGATCGTCGGGCGCATCATCGGCGTCAGTCCCGTCACGGCGCAGGTGCTTTTGATCACGGACGAACGCGCGGCTGCCGGGGCGGTCGTCGGCCAACTCGGCACGTCGCAGGCGATGGGTTCGGTGCGCGGTTACGGCAGCAACGGCCTGCTCGACATGCGCTACGTCTCGGGGCTGGAAGCGGTCAAACAGGGCGACCTCGTCGTGACGACGGGGCAGGACAGCATTTATCCGGCGGGCTTGAGCGTCGGGCAAGTGGTGGAGTTCAAGCAGGGGTCGGCCACCTCCCCTCACGAGATCAGAGTGAAACCGAGCGCGCGTTTGAATTCACTCGGCGAGGTTGCGGTGTTGCTCTACCATCCGCCGCCGCGCACCCCGCCGCCCGCTGCCGCCACCACCACCGCGCCGTCGAACACGGATAGAGAAAGAAAGTAAATCGTGGGACGTAAATTGTGGAGAGAGAAAACCCGCTTTAAGTCTGTTCACGATTCACGATTCACGATTCACGCGTTATGAAACTGAAGATCGCCGTTTGTGTCGCGCTCGCCGTTTTGTTGCAGACGAACTTGCGTCTCGTCTGGCCGCCGCTGGTTCATCTCGATCTGCCGCTCATCGTCGTCACCTATTTCGCGCTCCGGCGCGACGTGGTGCAGGCGCTCGTCGTCGGGTTTGTGGCCGGACTCGCCACCGACTTTTTCAGCAAGGGATTGCTCGGCGCGAACGGGTTTTCCAAGACGCTGATCGCCTACCTGATCGCCGCGCTCGTGACGCGCGTGATGCTCGACAACCCGCTGGCGCGAATTCCCGTCTTAGCAGGTGCGGTCGCGCTCGATGCCGCCCTCATCGTGATGCTCCACCGTCTGCTCGGCCAACCGTCGCTCGTGCCCTTCGCCGAGACGGCGGCCTACAAGATGATCGCGACGACCATCGCCGGGACGTTCATCTTTTACATGTTCGACATTTTTTTCAGCGACCGCGCACGCCAGCGTCGTCATTTCGCCTTCCGCCGCCGCGCCGCGCGGCGCAGCCTGGTCAGACGGTAAAACTGTCGACGTGAACAGGTAAGATCAACTTTCTAAGACGATTCACGGTTTACGACTATGAAATTCCACGACGAATCGCAAAATTTGCGGCTGCGGCTGCGGATCATTCAGGTGATCGTGTTCGCCCTGCTGGCCGTGCTGGGCGTGCGGCTCTACTTCCTGCAAGTCGTCAACGGCGCGTACTACGCCGAGCGCGCGGAGAACCAGCGCGTGCGGCTGCTGCCCATACCGGCGCAGCGCGGCACGATCTTCGACCGCAACGGGCGCATCCTCGTTGACTCGCGCCCGATCTACAACGTCATCCTCTCGCGCGAGGAGATGAAGGGCAAGGACTACGGCGCGCTGGTCGAGCCGCTCTCCGCCGCGCTCGCGATTGACCCCGAATCGTTGCGCTCCCGCTTTGAGCAGATCAAATCGCAGCCCGCCTTTGAGTCCATCATCATCAAACAGAACGCGACGATGGCCGACATCCAGTGGGTCGAGGCGCGGCAGGGCTTCGACCACCCGGAACTGCGCATCGAGCAGCAGCCACAGCGTCGCTACCCCGAGAACGGCGTGCTCGCGCACGTCCTCGGCTACGTCGCCGAAGTTAACCCGAAGCAGTTGGAGCGCGAGGAGTACAAGGCGAAGGGTCTCAAGCCGGGCGACATCATCGGGCAGGAAGGTCTGGAAGCCACTTACGACACCTACCTGCGCGGGCGCGACGGCTACCGCAAAGTGATCGTTGACAGTCGCGGGCGGATTCAGGACGAGATCGAGAAAGTGCTGCCGCAGCCCGGTCAGGACATCGTAACGACGATTGATCTGGATTTGCAGGAGATGGCCGAGGAGCAACTGCGCAACTCGCCTTCGGGGCGCGGCGTGATCATCTCGGTTGACCCGCGCAACGGCGAATTGCTCTCGATGGCCTCCGCGCCGACGTTCGACCCGAACCTCTTCTCGCAGCGCATCACCACCAGAGAGGGGCGCGCCGAGTATGCCGCGCTCATCAAAGACCCCAAACGCCCGCTCTACAATCGCGCCATCCGCGGTCGCTACCCGCCCGGTTCGACGTGGAAGATTCCGATGGCCGTGGCCGGTCTGGAACAGGGCGCGATCACGACCGAACACTCGAACCTCGTCTGCGGCGGCGGCATCACGGTCGGCAACAAGTTCACGCGCTGCATGGGTCATCACGGCTCGCCGGAGTTGCGCACGGCCATCAAGCATTCCTGCGACGGCTACTTCTACCGTCTCGGCTTGAAGATGAAACTCGAAGGCATCATGGAGATGGTGGACAGTTTCGATCTCAACAAGCGCACGGGCGTTGACCTGCCGCACGAACTAATCAG
>DASPJG010000683.1:0-2354 GCA_035628755.1 Pyrinomonadaceae bacterium | reverse complement strand
GCCGCGTCGAAGAGGCGACGGCCAAAGCGGTAGGGGACGACCTCGTCGGCCTGACTATGGATGAAAAGTTTCGGGCACGACACGGACGCGATCTTCGAGAGCGAATCCATCTTCGTGCGAATGACGAAGCGCGGGACGAAGGGCAAGACCTCTCCGGCCATCTCGGCAATCGAAGTGAAACTCGACTGAACGACGAGGCCGCACGCTTCCACTTTCGTCGCCAGATCAATCGCCACCGCGCCGCCGAGCGATTTGCCGAAGATAACGATCCGGGCGGGCGGAGTCGCGCGCGCCTGCGTCAGGTAATCCCACGCGGCGCGTGCGTCCATGTATAAACCGTCTTCGGAGGGGCGGCCTTCGCTCTTGCCGTAGCCGCGATAATCTATGATGAGGACGTTGGCGGGCAGTTGGACGAGTTCGTTAATGAAGTCGTAGCGGTGCGAGAGGTTGCCGCCGTTGCCGTGCAGGTAGAGCAAGGTCGCGCGCGTCTCCACGGCTTCGAGCGCGCCGCCCTCGCGCCCGATGCGCGGCGTGCAATACCAGCCGTGCAGGCGCACGCCGTCAGCCGCCGTGAGTTGCACGTCTTCGACGTGCGCAACGATCTCCCCCACGCGCGCACGCGTCTCCGCACGCTCCCAGACGCCCTCCGGGTACTTCGACGGGAAGTAGATGAAACTGTCCTCGAATAACATGACATACCCCAGCAGGCACGCGCCGAGCAGCACGCAGATGCGCGCGATGCGCCACCCGAAATCCTTGCTTGCCCAGAAATTGACGGCTAACCGCTTTAACATCTCAGGAGCGAATGATCTTCCATTCTTCCAACTCTCTCGGAAATTTGCTCCACTGATTAAATTCTTCGTCCGTTAGCTGCGCATATCTTTCGGCTGAGACGCGGCGGACATTCCAAGCGATGTTGAGATGATGATAAGCATGTTCCAGCATGATTTGAAACTCACCCTCGGCAGGGGGTTCTCCGGCTTTCACGCGCAGTTCTATCTTTTCAAGCTGCTCACGAGCCTCCGCGAGATTGCTCAGTATGATTTCCCAATTCAATTTTCGCATAGAACAATTTGGGTGATACGGGGTGTTGATGCTAGATGTCAAACTCGCCTCGGCGGATAACTTCGGCGAGGCGTTCGATGTCGGGCGAAAGCGCGCGGTCGCGCGTGAGGCGCGGGACGTGTGCGCGGACGAGTTCGTAGGCGCGGCGGACGCCGTGGCCGGGTTTGAGCGGCGCGCGGTATTCTAGCCCTTCGGCGGCGGCGAGCAGTTCGATGGCGAGCACGTATTCGGCGTTCGTAACCATCGAGCGGAATTTCAATGCGGCGGTCATGCCCATCGAGACGTGATCTTCTTTCCCGGCGGAGGTCGGCAGGTTGTCCGTCGTCGCCGGGTGCGCGAGCACCTTCATCTCGTTCAGGAGCGCGACGGCTGACACCTGCGCGATCATAAAACCCGAGGACGTGCCGGGGTGCGCCGTGAGAAACGGGGGCAAGCCCTCGTTCATGTCAGGGTTGACGAGCCGTTCGATGCGTCGCTCGCTGATGTTCATCAGGTGCGTGAGGGCGATGGCCGAGTAGTCGAACTGGAGGGCGAGCGGCGCGCCGTGGAAGTTTCCGCCGGAGATGAGTTCGGCGGTGTCCGGGAAGACGAGCGGGTTGTCGGTGGCCGCGCCGGTTTCGATTTCCACGGCGGCGCGCGCGTGGCGGAAACAGTCGCGCGCCGCGCCGTGGACTTGCGGCATGCAGCGCAGGGAGTAGGCATCCTGCACGCGCGGGTCGTTCTCTCTGTGCGACTCCCTGATCTCGCTTCCGTGGAGGAGTGCGCGCAGGTGCGTCGCCGCTTCCATCTGGCCGGGATGAGGGCGCGCGGCGTGGAGGCGCGCGTCGAAGGCGGCGGGCGTGCCGCGCAGGGCTTCGAGCGACATCGCGCCCGCCACGTCGGACGCGCGCGCGAGTTGCTCCGCGCGACGGAGCGCGAGCGCGCCGACGGCGGTGAGAGCCTGCGTGCCGTTCAACAGCGCGAGACCTTCTTTCGCCTCCAACTCGATTGGCCGGATTCCGGCGCGCGCGAGAGCTTCCGCGCTCGCCATGCGCGCGCCCTCATAGACGGATTCGCCCTCGCCGATAACCGCGAGCGCGAGATGCGCGAGCGGCGCGAGATCGCCGCTCGCGCCGACCGAACCCTTCTCCGGCACGACCGGCAAGACGTTGCGCTCCAGCATCTCGATCAAAGTTTCCACGACGAGCGGGCGCGCGCCGCTGTAGCCGAGCGCGAGGACGTTGGCGCGCAGCAGCATCATGGCGCGCGTCTCCTCAGCGGCGAGCGGCGAGCCGACGCCGCACGCGTGG
>DASPJG010000682.1:0-6935 GCA_035628755.1 Pyrinomonadaceae bacterium | reverse complement strand
TGCTCGGCGCGCAGCAGGCCGATGTTATTGTGCGCCGCCGCGACCACCTTCTCATAAAAACCTGCGTCCGCCGCCAATGCTTCCTTCACCCGCGCCTCGGTCGGGTTCGACCCGGCAACCACGCCTTGCGTCGAGACGAGTTCCGGCAACTTGTTTTGCTCGTCCTTATTGGCGGCATTGAGAAAGGCGTCCAGCTTCTTCTCATCCGTCTTGAAGGCTTCGGACTTGAGCGCGGCGGCGCGCTGCAACTCGCGCTCGCCTTCCTCCGTGCGTCCCGCCTTCAGCAACGACTGGCCGAGGCGGTAGTGCGCGTTCGTCACCTGATAATCGTTGTGGGCGAGGCCGGGATTGAGGGCGATGGCTTTCCTGAACGCAGCTATTGCCTGTTTGTACTGACCCAAACTCTGGTAAGCCTGACCGAGGAAGAACTGCGGGTCGGGGTTGTTCGGCTGGAGGCGCGCGGCTTTCTCCAGCAGGCCGAGCGCGGTCTGATGTTTTCCCTCGCTGACCTGAATGACGCCGAGATAATAGTTGGCGAAGAACTCTTCGGGGTGGGCGGCCAGTTCCAGTTGCAACTCCTTCACGGCGTCGCCGAGCGCGCTCGCCCCGTCCTTGAGCAGATACGTGAACGCCAGATAGTAATGGACGCGCGGGAAGCGCGGGTCGAGCGCGACGGCTTTCTTAAACTCCTCGACGGCCTCAGGCAGGAACCCCGTCTCACGATAGGCGCGACCGATGAGCACGCGAAGCGGCGGGCGGTCGCCGAGCGCGACGACCATCTGCTCGTAAATCCGTCTGGCCTGCGCCAACTGACGCCGCTTGAGATAGGCCAGACCGAGCGTGTAGGCCGCGTCGTAATCATTAGGCTTCAAGGCCAGCGCGGCTTCGAGTTCGCGCGCGGCCTGCTCAAACTCACCCGCCATGAAATGCGTCTTTCCCAGCATGTGGCGCGCGGGCGCGTTCTGCGGGTCGCGCGCGAGCGCGCGGGCGAGCGGCGCGGCGGTCTTCCGGTACTGCCCGGCATAGAAGTAGGCGATTGCCAGTTCGACCAGCACCTCCGGCGCGTCGGGGCGACGCAGGGCGGCGGCCTCCAATGCCGCAACCGCCGCTTCGTAATTCGCCTGCGCGGTATAAATTTTTCCGAGCGCGGGATACGCCCTCGTCAGGATCGCCGCATACTCGGCTTCCGCCGCCGCCAGATTGCCCGCGCGGCGGTGTGCCTCGGCTGCTTCATAATGTTGCCGGAAAGAATCGCCGGGAACCTGAAAGTGGGTGAGCAGGATGAGCAGCAGCGGGAGGGAGGCTGAACGGAAGTACATCGCGACCTTGAGTTACTTCATTGGAGTCGGCAAAAAAACCGGGACGGAGGGCTGAGTTAAATCACTCAATCCTCCGTCCGTGTTTAACCTGATCGAACTATATCAGAAGTTGAGTTTCAGGCCGAACTGAATTTCACGCGCGCCGCGCGTGGAGTTAGCCCGCCCGAAACCGAAGTTGCTGAAATTGTTCTCGATGCCGCCTCCGGCGACGCTCAGATTATGTCCCCGGAAGTTGACGAAGTTGAAGAGGTTGAACATCTCCGCGCGGAATTGCAGGTTGAAGCGTTCCTGCACCCTCCAGTTCTTAGCCACGGAGAAGTCTATGTTCTTGATGCCCGGCGCGCGCACAGACCCGCGTCCCAAAGTGCCGACACGCCCCTGCGCCGGTATCCTGAACGCCGCCGGATTGATGATCTGGAGCGGGTCGTCGCTGTCAACGTAAACGGGCACGCCCGGCACGAGGTCTGGACGCTGGCTGCCCGCGCCGCCGAGTCCGGCGGTGTCCACGCCGGAGAAGATGTTGAGCGGCGTGCCGGTATAGAAAGAGGCGATGCCGTTGAGTTGCCAGTCACCCAGAAGTTTGCTGCCGAACCAGCCGAGGTTTTTGAACTGCGGCAGCACGTACACGGCGTTGAAAACTAACGAGTGCCGGCGGTCGAGATCGGAGTCGCCCCGGTCGAGGTCATAGTTGAAGACATCGGTCGTCTGGCTGATGAACGACTGGGTCGGGACGTTGCTGATGGCGTGCGACCAGGTGTAAGCGGTCTGGAAAGCCAGCCGGTCGGAGAAGCGTCTGTCAACCCAGACTTGCAAGGCGTGGTAGTTGGAGTCGCCCGTAGACTCATCCCTCGTCACGGCGTTGGCGAAGCCGAACCTGCGCGACGCGTCGGCAGACCGGCGACCGGCAGCGACATCGGCGCGGAACTGCGGCAACACCTGATTGTAGTTGCCGTTGATGAGCCGCCAGATGTGCAGGCCGTGGTTGCCGACGTAAGAGACTTCCGCCACGGTGTTCTTCATCACCTCGCGCGAGACGGTCAGATTCCATTGCCAGCTCTCGGGTGGCTTGAAGTTGGGGTCTACGGAATTGACGCCGCCGAGTCCGGCTGCCGAATTTCTAAGGCCGGGGTTAATCGTGTCCAGACTCCGGCACGAAGGACAGTCGGCCAGCGAGACGGCGTCCGGGTTCCAACCGGAATCCACCACGGTATTCCACGGCGGATTGTTGGACATCCTGAGCAGCGACGCGATGACGTTCGAGCGGCTGATGTAGCGACCGAAGCCCAGACGAAGGGCGGTCTTCCCGTCGCCGTTGATGTCCCACGCCAGACCCACGCGCGGCTGGATGCCGCCTTTATAGGTGTTCACCAGCGCGCGGGGCAGCCCGGCCTGCCCGGCCTGATCGGCACGGACGAGGCCGCTGCTGAGAGTCGTCCCGTTATAAAGTTCCGGTACCCAGTTGGTGATGCGGTTGTCTTTGGCGTAGGCGGGCGGGAACAGCGAATACCGCACCCCGAACGTCAAGGTCAGGTTGGGGCGCGCCTTCCACGTATCCGTCCCGTAGAATTCGAGATCGTGCCAGCGTCCGAGCGTGGTGTCCTGACGCTCGAACTCGGTGTACTGGAGAATCGGCAGGTCTCTGAGCAGAAGTTCGGCAATCGGATTGCCCGTGCGACCGCCGTCCGACTGGATGGTGTAGAGACCGCTGCCGCCATTCGGGTTCTCGTTCTTGATGTTGTGGCTGAAGAGCGCGCCGAACTTGGTGGTGTGCGAACCGAGCACTTTGGAGAAGTCGTCTTTCCAGATAAAGAGGTCTTGATGATTAGCCCACGGAGCCTGATGCCACAGGGTGGGATAGCCGCCTGCGCCCCAGCCGACCGTAGGCAGACCCGTGCCTTCCACGCGCGGGAAGACCGTAGGGAAGTTCGAAGCGATCTCCGCGTTGAGCGGCTCGCTCGCCGGGTTGGTCGTGACGAAAATGTCGTTGCCCGCGCGCGAGAACTGGAACTCGTTCACGGCGGTCGAGCTTAAAGTGTTCGTCAGTTTGATGGCGAAACTGCGGCTCGGCTGCTCCCAGTCGGAAGCCAGCGTCGGAAACGGCGTGTCGCCCCAGAAATTGCCCGCCGCCTGCCCGTGAATCCACGTCTCATTGATGTAGCGCACCATCAGGTTCATCTTGTCGGTGATGGTGATGTCGCCGCGAATAAGGTCTTGGCGCGTGTCTACGGGTTGCAGGGGCGTCGAAATCCAGTTTGTCCCGGTCGGGTCGGCGGGGTTGTTGGGCAGCGGGAAGATGCCCATCAAAGCGAGACCGGCGGGGCTGAGACGGTCTAACGGAATCCGGTTGCCGGGAAATGGCTGGCAGCCGATGGGTTGCCCGTTGGCCGGGTCTCTGACGAGCAGGCCGGTGGTCGGATTCCGCTGGCAGGTGAGCGGGTCTCTCGGCACAGGGCCGGTCAGGACTGAGCCGCTGAAGTCTCCCATGCGCTCCTGCGCCGTGGGCACTCTGGCCGTGAGCGGCCCTGTGCCGCGTCGCTCGCGCCGCCACTCCTCCGACCAGAAGAAGAAGATTTTGTCCTTGATGATCGGGCCGTTGAAGTTGCCGCCGAAGTTGTTGTAGCGCAGGGGCGGGCGCGGCGAACGCTCGTCGCCCACCTGATTGAGGCCGAGAATCACCTGCGGGTCGTTCGGGCCGAAGTTGCCCGTCCGGTTGGAGAACCAATCGTTGGCGTTGAGTTTGTCGTTGCGGAAGAATTCAAAGAGCGAGCCATGAAACTGGTTTGAGCCGCCCTTGGTGACGAGGTTGATAACTGCGCCCTGCGCTTGCCCGTACTCCGCGCTGAAGCTGTTGCGCTCGACGCGAAACTCCGCAATCGAGTCGATTGACGGGAAGACGAGCAGCGTGGCGTTTGAACCCACGTCCATGTTGTTCACGCCGTCAACCGTCCACATGTTCGCATTCGACTGGTTGCCGTTGACCGACACGTCTACGTGAGAGTCAAGGCCGGTTCCGCGCGTGCCGAATGCGCCGCCTTCGTTCGGCGCGGACAGGCCGGGCACGAGCGTCACCAGCGCGGCGTAATTCCGCCCGTTCAGCGGAAGCTCCGTCACCTGCTTTTCGGAGACGAGGCTGCTGACTTTGCCGCTCTCCGTCTCGACGAGTTGCGCCGCGTTAGTGACGGTCACGGTCTCATCCACCATCCCGACTTCGAGCGTGAGATCGACGATCACGCGGTCGCTGACGTGAACCTCGACGCCGGTGGCGACCGTCTTCTTGAACCCCTGCGGGGCGACGCTCACGCTGTAGCGTCCCACCGGCAGACTTTGCGCCGAGTAGTCGCCGTCTTCATCGGTCTTGACGGTGCGCGTTTGCCCCGTCGTCTCCTCCACGATAGTGACTTCAGCTCTGGGGATCGCTGCGCCCTGCGGGTCGCGCACCGTCCCGCTGATGCTGCCGACCGTGCTTGTCTGCGCGCGAACGCCGGTCAACAGACCGATTCCCAGCAAGACCAGCACGGCGTGAAGAATTAACTTCTTTTTCATGGCTTGGCTCTCCCGGCGGCAACCTACCGCCCATCAGGCGTTGGAAATTGCTTTGACGCTCAACTACACGAAATTTTCAAGACGAACCCCGTTCAGGATTCGGAAAAGTCTCGATGGCTTCGTCGCTCCCCGCAAAGATCGGGAGCAATTATCGCAGTGGCAATTAAGAAAAGATGACCGATACGGTAAGGCTTGGCTAATCCCAGTCCAGCCTGACGGGCAACCAACACCGGGCAGAGTCCGAACAGACTAAGACTTGAATACACTTTATACCCCGCATTAACCGCCCCAAAAGTTACCGTCAGTAAGACACGGTAATACGCGTCAGTTCAGCCCGCATATTCCAATGAATGTGCTGCGTTACATGACACATGTAACGTGGTTACATGCATTGTGGCGCGGATTGAGGATGGCAGGCAGGCGCGACCGTCATTTTGGTTGTTGAAAAGCGACGGGGAGGCTTATAATTCCGGCGTTCATCATGCGGGACATTCCAGCCTTTGTTGTGACAATGAACAATTTGGTCAACTCGCGTTTGCTCAGAACGACGCCTCACTGCGCCGTCAAAATCCAGAGCATGCTCTTTCAGGTTAATGGTCGGAAGTATGGAACTAGGTAAGGAACAGAAACTCGAGCAATTGGAGAAGGTGTTGCACAGCCGCACGCTCCAAAATTCCGAGAGCCTCAAGGCATTCCTGCGCTTCGTCGTGGAAAAAACCATCGCCGACCGGGACGCGCTGCTCAAGGAATACACCATCGCCACGGAGGTTTTTGGCCGCAACAGTGATTACGATCCTCGTATTGATTCGGTCGTTCGGGTTCAGGCCGGCCGGCTGCGGACAAAGCTACAGGAGTACTACACCACGGAGGGGAAAAGCGACCGGATTATAATTGACCTCCCGAAGGGGCACTATCATCCTGTCTTCATCTGCCCGCACCCGGAGACGGCGCAGGAAATTTCTCCCGACGCACACGGCAGCGCGGCGAACGCGGAGGCTACGAACGGGCATGGCGTGACCGCCACGGCGGGCGTCCGTTCACCCGCCGAAGCCGGTTCGCCGCTGGGCGGAAGAAGGGCGGTCGTGTTCCTGTTGAGCGCGCTCGTCGTCCTGCTCGGGGTCGCCGTGATTGCGCTCTACTTCTCGAACCGTGAGTTGCGACGGCAGACGGCAAGCGTCGCTCCCTTGCTCAATGTTGAAGACTTCAAGGCCGTCTGGAGTCCGTTCGTGGATGATCCGTCGGCTCCCCTGCTCGTCCTCAGCAACCCGACCGTCTACCGCTTCCTGAACGAGGCCGACCCCGCCTCACTCAAACAACGCGCGATCCAACTTGCGCCCGAACAGACGCGCTCGCTGGCCGATGCGCCGGAATTTAAAGGGCAGTGGACGGGCGGCGACTCGCCCCACCTCATTCCTTCCCTCGGCATGTACACGGGGATGGGCGAAGCCATCGGACTCTATCGCCTCACAGACCTCTTCCGCACCGCAGACAAAACCATCCAGCTCAAGCAGAGCCGCCACGTCAACGCCGCCGATTTGAAGTACCGCAACGTGATCCTGCTCGGCAGCATTTACGTCAACGAGTGGACGCGCCGTCTTCCATCGGTCGAGAACTTCGGCTACACCTTTTCCGCCACGATTGAGAACCGCAACCCGCTCCCCGGCGAGGAGCGCGAGTACAAGCCGCAGTTCAACGAGCAGACGGGCGAATTGGTGGTTGACTACGCGCTCATCACCGTCAAGCCGAACGTTTCGGGCGAGCACGCGGTGATGACGCTCGCCGGAGTTTTCAGCGAAGGCACGGAGGCGGCAGCCGAGTTCGTCACGACACGGAACCATCTCGCCGTTCTAGGCCAGCGACTCCGCCAACTCGGCGGGCAGAACGCCCCGCCCAAGTATTACCAGGCGCTTCTCAAAGTTGAGGTCGAGAACGGCACGCCCACCACGATCACGCTCATCACTCTCCGCGCACTGCCTGAACCGGGCAAGTAAAATCCGTGAATCGTAAATCGTAAATCGTGAATAGAAAGAAAGCAGGGTTTCTTTCTATTCACGATTTACGATTTACGATTCA
>DASPJG010000681.1:0-5403 GCA_035628755.1 Pyrinomonadaceae bacterium | reverse complement strand
CTCGAACGCCTCGCGGAAATTTTTCGCTCGTTTGCCGACCGCACAGACCTGCGAGCCGTCGTCCTCACCGGCACGGGGCAAGCGGCCTTCAGCGCGGGCACGGACATTTCGGAACTCGACGGGCTTGACGAAGCAGGCGCGCTTGAGACGGCGCGGCGCGGGCAGGAAACTTGCGAGGCGATAGAACTGTGTCCCGTGCCCGTCATCGCCGCGGTCAACGGGTTGGCGGCGGGCGGCGGCTGCGAACTCGCCCTCGCCTGCCACCTCAGGCTCGCGGCGACGCACGCCGCCTTCTCGCTGCCGGAACTCAAACTCGGCATGATCCCCGCCTACGGCGGAACGCAGCGGCTCGCACGCGCCGTCGGCCACGGACGCGCGCTTGCCGCCATGCTCACGGGCGACCGCCTGCCGGCGGAGGAAGCCCTGCGCCTCGGCCTCGTCAACCGCGTCGTCGCGCCGGAACAACTCGCGCGCGAAGCCGAGACGCTCGCCGCCACGCTCTCTCAATTCGCGCCGCTCGCCCTGCGCGCCTGCCTCCGCGCCGTCACGCGCGGCGCGCGTCTCTCGCTCGCAGACGGCCTCGCCCTCGAAGCCGAACTCTTCTCCAAACTCTTCTCCACCGAAGACGTGCGCGAAGGCACACGCGCCTTCCTCGAAAAACGCGCGCCCGTCTTTAAAGGAAAGTAAAAGCCGTGAATCGTGAATCGTAAATCGTGAATAGAAAGAAAAATGCTTTCATCTATTCACGATTTACGATTCACGATTCACGTTTTACTGTCTCCGCTTGTCACCCGCGACACGTTTACCTATACTGCCTGTGAATCAATTTTCCAAAAAACTTGGAGTCGCCGGAAACACTTGCAACCCGTCACACATCAAGGCCAGTTGAATGCCAAGGGCTTTCGCTTCGCGCTGGTGTCGAGTCGTTGGAACGACTTTCTCACGTCGCGTCTGGTCGAAGGCGCGCTCGACGCCTTGGAGCGTCTGGGCGCGGCGGAGAAGTTTGTGGAGCATTACCGCGTGCCGGGGTCGTTCGAGATTCCGCTGCTGGCGAGCAAGCTGGCGGAGTCGGAAAAGTACGACGCCGTGATCTGCCTCGGCACGATCATTCGCGGGCAGACGCCGCACTTCGACTACATCGCGGGCGAGGTGACAAAGGGCATCGCGATGGCCGGGATGGAGTCGGGGATTCCGGTCGTCTACGGCGTCGTCACGGCGGACACGTTGGAGCAGGCGATTGATCGCGCGGGCGTGAAAGCGGGCAACAAGGGGTTCGAGGCCGCCATGGCGGCTGTCGAGTTGGTCAATCTTTACAAGGAATCATTCGCGAAGTGATGAGCGCGAAACGATGAAGGATGAATAAAGAGCCATTGTCTTTCATTCATCGCCCGTCGTTTCGCGCCCATCATTTCGCTTTTTCAGGGGTATTAATTCATGGGTTCGAGACGTAAGGCGCGTGAATGCGCCTTGCAAATGCTCTTTGCGGCTGATGTCATGAGTGCGGCGCGGAAGGACGAGGTGCGCGCCGACCAACTCGTGCGTCATTACTGGGCGGAGTTGGGCGAGACGGAGATGGACGAACCGGCGCGCGAATTCGCCACGCGGCTCGCGCTCGGCGCGCTGGCGCGCATCCCCGAACTCGACGAGCGCATCCGCTCGCGCGCCGAACACTGGCGCATCGAACGCATGGCCGTCGTGGATCGCAACGTGCTCCGGCTCGCCGTCTACGAGTTTCTGCACGAGCCGACGCCGCGCACCGTCGCCATCAACGAGGCTCTGGAGATCGCACGCCGCTTCTCCACCTACGAGGCGACGCAATTCATCAACGGCATCCTCGACGCCATCAAGCGCGACCTCGATCAGGAGCAGCCGCAAACCGAAGTCGTCAACGAAGACGAAGCGACTACGGACGACCACTCGCCCGAAGAGGACGAGCGCGACGACGCGGAGCGCGACGACGAAGGCGGCGACGACGACGAGGAGCGCACCGCTTCCGCCTCCTAAACACCTGCCGGGAGGCCACCGCCTGCGCGTAGTTCTCTCGCGTCGCCGCGCTTCCCCTCGCCTCTCAATCTCCGCCCGCCGCTTCCGGTTTCGTCGCCCGTCAATTTTCACAGCCTTCTCATGTCTCGTCGCAAGTCCACGAAAAGCCGCGGATCGCGCCGCAGCATCGCCGAGTCTTTTCAGGAGTACGGGCGCGGTCTGGCGGGCGGGTTGATGTTCAGCTTGCCGCTGCTCTACACGATGGAGGTCTGGTGGGCGGGATTCAACGCGCACCCGTGGCGGCTGGCCGCCTACGTCGCGGCGACGTTCGTGCTCCTGCTCGGCTACAACCGCTTCGCGGGCTTGCGCCATGACGCGGGGATGACGGAAGTGGCGATTGATTCCGTCGAAGAGATGGGGATCGGGTTCATCATCTCGGCGGTGGCGTTGTACCTGTTGGGGCGCGTCACGCCGGAGATGCCTTTAAGCGAGATCGCCGGGAAGATCGTGATCGAGGCGATGACGGTCGCCATCGGCGTCTCGGTCGGCACGGCGCAACTCGGCGGCAGCGAGGACTCGGGCGAGGGCGGCGTCGGCGAGGGCGAGGGCGCAGGAGGAGGGGCGCGGCGGGCGAAGCGCGACGGCAGGGCGGGGAGCGCGGGCGGGGTGGGACGCGGAGAGCCGGAGTTGCACTTCGGCGGCCAGATGTTGCTCGCGCTCTGCGGCGCGACGCTGTTTGCCGCCAACGTCGCGCCCACGGAAGAGATCGTCGTGATCGCCGTCGAGATTTCGTCAGTGCGTCTCTTGGGGCTGGCGTTCGCCTCGCTCCTGCTCGGCGCGCTCATCCTCAACTACAGCGGATTCAGGGGCGCGCGCGAGTTCGTGCGGGCGGACGGCTTCGGCGCGGTCGTCGCGGGCAGCGTCGCCACTTACGCCGTCGCGCTCGTCGCATCGGCGTTGATCCTCTGGTTCTTCGGACGCTTCGACGGCGTGTCGCTCTACACCTCGCTCGCGCAGGTGATCGTGCTCGGCGTGGCCGCGACGCTCGGCGCGTCCGCCGGGAGGCTCTTGTTGCAGCGATGAAGAAACTGGAAAAAAACTGGGTCGAGTGGGTGGTCTTCGCCGTCGGCCTCGCGCTCGTCGTGTCCACGCTCGCCTACCTCGTCTACGACGGCGCGACGATGGGCAGCGACCCGCCAAGCATCGAAGTGCGTCTCGGCACGCCCGAGGCGCGCGCGCACAACTTCATCGTCCCCGTCACCGTCACGAACCACGGCGACGAAACTGCCGAGGGCGTCACCGTCGAAGTGTTATTGGAGCAGGGCGACGGGCAGGGGGATGCGGCGCGCGGCGAACTCACCATCGCCTTCCTGCCGCGCCGCGCCACGCGCGAAGGCTTCGTCACCTTTCAACAAGACCCGCGCGGCGCGCGGCTCACGGCGCGCGTGCTCGGCTACGAGAAACCTTAAGAACACAGGCCGACACAGAGTAGTTCCCGCCGCGAAAGTTTGCAGCCCGCCGCCTTCGTGTTGTAGCTTTTTAAGCGCACGACGATTTCACGCCTACGGATAAGCCGCCTATGAACAAACGAGAGCACGCCGCAACGGTCGCGCGCACGCGCGCGTCGCGCCGCCAGTTTGCGAAGACCGTTGCCGGGGCATTCGTGGCCGCGCCGCTCATCGCGCGCACGACCGTCAACGCGCAGACGCCGCCCGCGACGAAGCAAGCGCCCGCGCCGCCGAACCCGCAACCGACGCCGCCACCGCAAGCCGCGCCGCCGCCATCGCCCGTCGCGGAAGCCTACGCGGAAATAGGCCGCCTGCGCTTCGGCGATAAACTCACGCCCGACGAACTTGAGCGCATGAAGCGCGACATGGAGGGCAACGTTCGCACGGCTGAACGCCTGCGCCCCTTCAAACTCAAGAACGCCGACGAACCTGATTTCATCTTCATCGCTTAAAGCGGAGAGGCGCGAAGGAGAAGCGTTTCAACGGTAAGGGCGGGGAAGCCGCACGCGCGGCCATTTCGCAATCACACGCACAAGAATTCTCCGTCTCTCCTTTCAGCTTTCTCCTCTCGCGTAAATAATTCTTATGCTCACCGAAGACACTTTCTACTCTTCCGTCGTCGAACTCGCCGCGCAGATTCGTGCGCGCAAACTCTCGCCCGTCGAGTTGACGGAAGGCTATCTGGCGCGGCTCGAACGCTTCGGCGCGCGTCTCGGCGCGGTCGCCGCCGTCATGCGCGAGAGCGCGCTCAGAGAAGCGCGGCAGGCGGAGAGAGAGATTCGCGCCGGGCGTTACAAGGGCGTGCTGCACGGCATCCCCTACGGCGCGAAAGACCTGCTCGCCACGCGCGAAGCCCCCACCACGTGGGGAGCGACGCCCTACAAAAACCAACGCTTCGACTACGACGCCACCGTCGTCCGAAAACTCCGCGACGCGGGCGCGATCCTCTGCGCGAAGCTCGCCATGGTCGAACTCGCGGGCGGCATGGGCTACAACCAGGCGGACGCGAGTTTGACGGGCGCGTGCCGCACGCCCTGGAACACGGATTACTGGAGCGGCGGTTCGTCTTCAGGGCCGGGGGCGGCGGTGGCCGCGGGTCTCGTCGCCTTCGCCATCGGCTCGGAAACTTCCGGTTCAATCATCACGCCCGCCGCCTTCTGCGGCGTCTCGGGACTCAGGCCGACCTACGGCATGGTCTCGCGCCACGGCGCGATGGCTCTCTGCTGGACGCTCGATAAACTCGGCCCCATGTGTCGCACCGCCGCCGACGCGGGCTACGTGCTCGCGGCCATCGCCGGGCGCGACCCGCTCGACGCCTCTTCACAGCGCAGCAACTTTCATTACCCGTCGATCCCTGCGCGGAAGAAGGCGACGATCCGCGTCGCCGTGATGAAGGATTCTTACGAGAAAGCGCAAAAGGAGGTGCGCGAAAACTTCCTTGCCGCGCTCGAAGTGCTGAAGCGCGCGGACAAGCGCGTGAGAGTCGAGATGGACGTGAAGCTGCCGGACTATCCTTACGGCGCGGCGGTCGGCACGATTGTGGATGCGGAGGGCGCGGCGGCGTTTCGCGATCTGATCGAGTCAGGAGGCGTGCGCGAACTCGCGTCGCCGCAGGGGCGCATCGGCGGCTATTCCGCGTCGCTCGTCACCGCCGTCGATTACCTGCACGCGATGCGCATGCGTGTGCCGATGCGAAGCGCGTGGAGCGAGTTCTTCCGCCGGCACGACCTGCTCGTCGCGCCCTCGCGCGCCACCGTCGCCTACCCCGTCAGTAAAACTTTCGATCAGGCGTGGCCGGGCATCGGCGCATCGTCGCCCATCGGCGCGAGCAACCTCGTCGGCGTCCCGGCCATCTCCGTGCCGAACGGCTTCGGACAGGAAGGCTTGCCGACCGGCATCCAGTTCATCGGCG
>DASPJG010000680.1:0-8498 GCA_035628755.1 Pyrinomonadaceae bacterium | reverse complement strand
CAGTGCGAACGCGCAGGCGGCGAGCAGCAAGAGAAGTAGGGCGTAGCCGAGCGACCAGAGGCGGCTCTGCCCGCCGAGCGTGAGACGCGGTTCGACGAGCAGCGGGTAACTCAACAGCGCAAGCAGGCTGCCCGCGTTGCTCGCCGCGTAGAGAAAATACGGGTCGCGCGAAGACGCCTGCCGCGTCTCTGCGAACCACTTTTGCAGGAGCGGGCCGTTGGTGGAGACGGCGAAGAAGGGCAGCCCGACGGTCGTCAACAAATTCCAGAGCAGCCAGAGCGAAGGGTTGCCCTCGCGCGGCACGGAGCTAACGGTGGCCTCCGAGATGAGGATGGGAAAAGTGAGCGCGGTCGAGAGCAGCAGGAGCGCGTGGACGACGACCTGCTGACGAAGCGTCAGCCATTTGGAGACGGCCAGCGCGTAGGCGTAGCCCGCGAGCAGCATCGCCTGAAAAAAGAGCATGCAGGTGTTCCAAACGGCGGGCGTGCCGCCCAAAAGCGGCAGGAGCATCTTCGCCATCATTGGCTGCACCCAGAACAGCAGCGACGCACTGGCGAACAACGTCGCGGCGTACAGCACTGTCAGCGCGCTTGAGCGTTTCGGCATGTGCTTCGTGTGGCTACGCGAACTGCCGCCCTTTCCGCCGCGATGTCTCAAGCCGCTTTCAAGCGGCGGCGGAACGGCTCAGGAGCGTCGCGCGCAGGAGGTCGTTGAATCTTTCGGCGTGCTCTGTCTGCGGCGTCATGCGGCAGTGTTCGAAGACTTCGAGGCGTGCGCGCGGGTTGAGGCGGCAGAGCGCGCCGGCCTGCGCGACGGGCGTGGTGCTGTCCTCTCTGCCCCAGACGAGCGTGACGGGTTGCGTGAGCCGCGCAAAGGCTTCGCGCGTGTCGGCATTGAGGTAGCCGGAGAGGAAGGCCGCGACGGCGTGCTGCGCGCCGGGCTGGTGGCTCGTCATGTAATAGTGTGCGATGAGCCGTTCGGTGGCGAAGCGGCGGTCGTAGAAAAGCCGCTTGCGCGCGTAGTCGCGCAGGCTGCGTTCGCTCGTCATCGCGTTATAGAACGATTCGCCGAGGACGGGCGAATGCAGCAGCCCGTAAAAGGCCGCGCCGGGCAGATCGGGGCGCGAGTCGAACGCGCCCGCGCCCGTCGGTGCGATAAGCGTGAGCGACGAGACGAGCGCGGGATGTTCGTCCGCGACGCGCACGGCGAAGGCCGCGCTCAAACCTCCGGCGACGAGATGCGCGGGCGCGCGCCGCGACTCCTCGCCGAGAAAATCTCTGATGAGCGCGACGTAGAGGTCTGCGGAGTAGGGCGCGCTCGCGGGTTTGTCCGAGAGTCCGAAGCCGAGAAAGTCCGGGGCGTAGACGCGAAAGTCCGTGGCGAGCGCGTCGAAGTTTTTGCGCCACATGAAGGATGATGCGCCCGCGCCGATGTCGTGCAGAAAGACGAGCGGCGCACGCCCCTCCGCGCCCGCCACGCGGTAATAGACGCTCCCATACGGAGAGGCAAAGGCGCGCCCTTCGCCGCCGAGCGAGTTGTCTTCCGGTTCTTCCGCCGCGATGCCGCGCGCGATTGACGCGTTGACCGCAGCCAGCGCGGCCACTCCCGCGCCGCCCGCGACAAAAAGTCCCTTCCAAAATTTTTGCTTCACACTCATAAGGCAGAAAGTTAGAGGCCGGACGCCGGTAAAAGTTGCCCGTCGTCCGGCCTCTCAAACATGGACGCCCGCGCTTAAACGAAAGCGAAGTCGAACTGCTCCTGATGCACGCGCTCGTCGCTCGTGATGTCCACCGCGCCGAGATAGTCTTCGATCTCGATGAGCACGTCGCTCTCGGTCGTGCGCAGGGCGCGCGCGACTTCGGGGTTGATGCGCAGGGTCGTCTGCTTGATGCCGTCGCCGTTCATGCCCCGCGAGAGGCGGCGCGCTTCGTCGAGTATTTCGTAGCAGATCGTCTGCGCAGACTTGACCAGCCCCGCGCCCTGACAGTACTGGCAGGGGCTACAGAGCGTGCGTTCGAGCGATTGCTTGACGCGCTTTCTGGTCATGATGACGAGGCCGAAATCGTTGAACGAGAGCACCTTCGTCGGCGATTTGTCGTCGCGCAGGGCGTCTTGCAGCGCGCCCATCACGCGGTTGCGGTTGCGGCGATCCTCCATGTCGATGAGGTCGAGGACGATGATGCCGCCGAGGTCGCGCAATCTGATCTGGCGCGCGATCTCTTCAGCCGCCTCAAGGTTCGTGCGCGTGATCGTGTCTTCGAGACGCGTGCCGCCGCGCCCGACGAACTTGCCCGTGTTCACGTCTATGGCGACGAGCGCCTCCGTCTGGTTGATGACGAGGTAGCCGCCCGACTTCAACCACACGCGCGGCTTGATCGCCTTGTCAATCTCGGCCTGCACGCCGAAGGCTTCGAGGATCGGCTCGTCGCGCGTGTAGAGTTTGACGCGCTTGACCAGTCTGGGCTGGATGCGATTGATGAACTCGACGATGTTCTGATACTCCTCTTCGGAATCAACGCGGATGGCCGTGAAGTCGTCCGAGAGTTGATCGCGCAGGATGCGCTGAACGAGGTCGAGGTCTTTGTGCGTGAGCGTGGGCGCTTTCTGCTTCTCGGCCATGCGGCGAATGTCGAGCCACGTGCGGACGAGATAGCGCGCGTCGTCGCGCAGGTCTGACTCGCTGATGCCGATGCCTGCGGTGCGAACGATGAAGCCGCCCGAGGGCACGTCCTCCGTCTCGCGGATGTCCTTGATCAGCTTGCGCAGGCGCACGCGCTCGCTGTCCGATTCGATCTTGCGCGAGACGCCGACGTGTTCCACCGTCGGCATATAGACGAGAAAGCGACCCGGCAGAGCGATGTGCGACGTGATGCGCGCGCCCTTCGCCGCAATCGGCTCTTTGGCGATCTGGACGAGAATCTCCTGACCTTCGCGCAAGAGGTCTGTGATGAGCGGCGTGTGGCGTTCGCGCCGGTCGCCCCGGCCTCCGCCGCCGCCACCGCTGCGGCTTCCGCCGCCATCGCTGCGGCCACTGCCACCGCTGGCGTCGCCCCTGCTCTCGCTACGCCCGCCGTCGGTGCGTTCGCCGCGCTCCGCGCCGCTGCCGCCACGCCCGCCACGGTCTCCGCGATCATTGCGCCCGCCGCGCGGCTGGCGGCCTCTCGGGTCGGGGCGCGTTTCGGGGCGCGCTTCGGGGCGCGTCTCCGCGCGCGGTTCGGGCGACGGTTCCTGAAACACTTCAACCGCCGCTGCTTCCACCCCAACCGGCTCGGTCACCTCTTCGGCGTGGCCGTTCGAGCGATCTTCTTCGCCGTTCTCGCCGGGACTTCCGCCGGGGCGACGGTTGCGACGCCGCCCGCCGCGCCGCGCGAATTCGTCGCGCACGCGCCGCGACTTAACGCCCGCTTCGGAGTCCGGCAACGTCTGGCCGCCGGAAATCACTTCTGCCGCCGCGTCGTCGGGGGCATTGCCTTCCGTGGTCGCCTCTGCGGCGGCCTCGCCGGATTTCGTCTTGCCGCGCCGCGTGGATGCGCCCTTCGACGCCGCCTTGCCCTTAGCAGGCGACTTCTTCGTGGCTGCTTCTTTCGTCGCGCGCGAACGGCTGCTCTTCTTCGGGGCGGCGTCTTCGGTTGCCGCCGTCTCGACGGAAGTTTCGCCAGCCGTTTCGCTGGTCGTCTCTTCGCCCGCTGCTGTAGCCGACTTCTTGCCCTTGCTCGCGCCGCGCCGCGACTTGCTCGCCTTGCCGCGTGCGGAAGTGCCTTCCTGATCGCCCGCGACAGGCGGCACGCCTTCGGCAGGCTCGCCGTCGTCGCTCACGCGCTCGAATGATTGCGCCTGCCCCGCCAATAAAGCAGAGTCGTCCCTCGCGTCGTCTATGAAGGCCGACACGGACGCGGCCACCGCCGGTTGGACGGCTTCGACGGCGCGCGGGGCTTCCAGTTCGTCGTCGTCATCGGCGATGCGCTCGAAGGAACTGCCCGCCGAGATGTTTTCGGAAGAGAGAAGCGAGCCGACTTCGGCTTCCTCCGTCGTCTCCATGTCAAACTCGATGGCGTGAATCTGATCCGTCAGCCGTTCCTGCAAACGCGCGTCCTTGAACATCTCGCCGTTGGCTGCCGCCTCGTCGTCTACGACGCGTTCAAACGAATTGTCCGCCGCGACGAAAGGCGTGTCCAACTCTTCGCGCGCCGCGAGACGCGCCTGCACGTCTTCGGAAAAACTCGTCGCCGGTTGCGAACCGCCGCCACCGGCAGAGGCCGCCATCCCGGCTTCGCGCCCGGAACTTTCGCGCCCGCCGCCGCCGCGACGTTTGCGGTCGCGCCTGCCGCGCCGTCCGGTCTCCGTCGCGCCTTCGTCCTCGTCGTTTGAAATTCTGGCCGCCGGTTCATCCGCGGCTTGCACGGCGATGGGTTGCGGCTCTACGGCCTCAATCTCTTCTTCGTCGTCCTCTTCTTCAACGTCGCCGATGGCGGTTGGCTGCGCGCGTTCCTGCGCCGTCTCCATCTGGCGTTCGCGTTCGAGGCGCGAGCGTTCGATCTTCTCTGCGGCGGCGCGCGCGGCGGATGCGTCGTCTGCGCCCTCCGACTTCTTCTTGTCCACGACGATGCGTTCGAACTCTTCCTCCTCGTCGAAGAAATCGGAAACGTAGAGGAAGGCGTCGCGCTCCAAGCCGATGTCAACGAAGGCCGACTGCATGCCGGGCAGCACGCGCATGACGCGCCCCTTGTAGATGTTCCCGACGATCCCCTGACCGTCCTCTCCGCGTTCGATGTAAAACTCCGTGACCTTGCCGTTCTCGATGATGGCGATCTTCTTTTCGCGCCCGTTGACGCTGACGATTAATTCTTTCGACATGAGAAAATTTTTGACTCCTGATGCGACCCTCCGGCGCGTCTTTCGCCGGGCGAAAGGCGGCGGTCGTGGTGTGGAAATAGTGCGGGCGACCTGTGAGTGCGCGCGCTGTAATTGTTTAGTGTCGAGCGCAGGTCTTCCAGACCTCGCGACGAAAGCGGCGACGGCTCCGGGGCGTCGGGCGCGTGTGGATGATGAGATGAGTTGGGATTTCGAGGTCGGCGGTGGGACGCGTGCGCTGGCACAAACGAGCGTTCTGTAGTGGCCGGAGGAAAGCGCGCCTCACGCTGCCACGGCAGAGCGTGCCCAGCCGTTTCGTGCGCCACTTCCGCCTGAGCGGAAAAGCGATTTGAACTGTCCACCTGAAACTCCGTCAAGCCGTTTGCGGCGCGCGCCGGGCGAGAGCAGACGCGGGCGGCGCGCGAATGATAGCGACGGCGCGTGCGCATAAATCGCGTCGCGCGGGCACGTGTCACCCTCCGGCCTGACGTTTCTTGACTCTCACTTAAGCAACAGCGGACGGCCTCTAGTGTCGCAGCGTGCAAACGCGCGCCCCACGTGGCCGTCAACGGCTTCAAACATCTCATCAACAATCGCGGAACCGTTGCCCGCGATGTTGTAAAAAAATCGTCTCGTCTTCTGGCGGGTGCGAGATTGAATCCTCACTCGCGACTCAAAGCGGGTCTGCACCGCGCCGGTAAATCCGGCTAGGACGAGGCATCTGGAGTATAACCGACGATTTGGCGAAACGCGAGTAAAGAGATGAGAAGGCTGGCGGTAAATGCCGGAAGCGTCGCCGCATGGCGTTCGCGCCGCGCAACGCGCGCCGCCGGGCGTTGACCTGCGGAAAATTTTGGGGATAATGGCTCGCGCAGTTCAACCGGGCGCGGCGCGTTTTCCCTGCTTCATCTCCCGCGCCCGTCCCGGCACGTACATCCAAGTCAAAAAATTCCAACTCTCAGGAGAGCAGACATAATGAAATTCAACCACGGTCGTCTGATCGCGCCCCTGCTGTTCGCCGCGCTGACGCTGATGTACACCGGCAGCGTGACCCCGCCCGCCTCGGCGCAGCCCGACGCCGCGCCCGCTCTGGCCGAGCAGTGCCCCACGGTTACTGTCTCCTGCCCGGACACAGCCGAAGAAAATCTTGAGGACGCCCTGACGTTCACGGCGAATGTGAGCGGCGGCAGCGCGAACGTGACGCCGACGTTCAACTGGACAGTCTCGGCGGGCACGATCAGTTCAGGGCAGGGCACTTCCAGCATCAAGGTGGACACGACGGGGATCGGCGGGCAGACCGTGACGGCGACGGTAGACGTGGGCGGTTTCGCGCGTGATTGTTCCACCGCTAGCTCCTGCACGACGAGCATCAACAAAAAGAGCGCGCCGCCCGTCAAGTTCGGTGAGTACGTCACGGACGACCTGAGCGCGAACAAGGAGCAACTCGACATGTTCGTCCTCGCGCTCCTGCAAGACCCGACCGCTCAAGGGTATCTCATCGCCTACGGTGGCCGCACGAGCCAGCCCGCCGACGCACAGAAGGCCGCGGACAATGCCACCGACTACACCATCAACACGCGGAAGCTCGACGGCGCGCGCACGCTGTCAGGGGTCGGCGGCTACCGCGAGCGGCCAACCGTCGAACTCTGGATCGCGCCCCCCGGCGCGACGCCCCCGCTGGCGACTCCCACGGTCGCCCCGAAGGATGTGAAGCCCGCGCCCGCGAAGCCGGCGGCGCAGCCGAAACCGGCGAAGGGCAAGAAGTCGTAAGGCCGCGATAGTTTCGTGGCGGCAAAAAAAGCGAGGGGCGGCGTGCAGTTGTCACGTCGCCCCTCGAACTTTGTATGACCGTCCCTTGTCAGTTGACGAATCTGCGGAGTTGGACGCTGACGGCGAAGCCGATGGCGATGAAAGTGGCGAGAACGGAGGAGAGTCCCGCGCTCATCATCGGGAGCGGCACGCCGATCACCGGCAAGAGGCCGAGCGCCATGCCGACGTTGATGAAAATCTGGAACGCCAGCCCGCCGACAATCGCCATGATGACGAGCATCCCGGCGCGGTCGGGTGCGCGCCGCGCGCCCATCAGGAGGCGCGAGAGCAGCACCGCGTAAGCGACGAGCAGCAGGATCGAACCGGCGAAGCCCGTGCGCTCCGCCGTCACGGCGAAGATGAAATCGGAGTGCGGTTCGGGGAGAAATTTCAGACGGCTCTGCGAGTATTCGGTGGAGAGGCCGCCCGTGCCCGCCACGCCCCCTTTGCCGACGGAGAGGATGGATTGATAAGTCTGGTAGCCGTAGCCGCGGCGGTCGGCCTTTTCGGGGTCGAGGATGGCCTGAATGCGTTGTTGCTGGTAGTTCTTGATGTGGCCGGTCTTGACGCCGACGACGTAGGCCGCCGGAATCAGCACCACGCTCAGGGCGAGCGAGGAGAGAACGAGCCACATCCGCACCGACGACAGAAAGAGCACGACGGCGAGCAAGGGCAGGTAAGTGATCACCTGTCCGGCGTCCGGTTCGAGCAGAATCAACCCGATGGGCAAGGCGAGGATGCCGACGCCGACGGCGATCTCCATCCAACCGAGCGTTCCCGAACGCGGTTTGCCGAAGTAGTAGGCCAGCATCAGCACGGTCGGAATCTTGACGAACTCCGAGGGCTGAAACTGGCCGACGACCGGCATCCTGATCCAGCACTGCTGCCCGTTGATCCTGATGCCGATGCCGGGAATGAGCACGATTACGAGCAGCACGAGGCCGAACAGGTAGAAGGCGGGCGCGAAATGGACGAGCTTGCGGTAGTCCGTGAAGGCCACGGCGAAGAGCGCGACGAGCGAGATAGCCAGCCCGATCAATTGTTTCTTCCAGTAGTTTTCTAAGGGCTGCGCGTTGTGAATCTGCCACGTACCGAAGAAGACGATGCCCGTCGCCAGCAGCGTCAGCAGCCAGTCGAAATCACGGAAGCGTCGGTTTTCTAAAATTGCGGCCATAAAAATGCAGAGGTCAGAAGCTAAAGTTTAGAGAGCCGGGTCAGTCGCAGTTCCGGCTGTTACTGAAGCCCGGCCTGCGACTTCACGGGTTTGATTCCGGCGACTTGCTGCGGCAGCACGGCGTCTGGCCGGGTCTTGCGGTAATAAACCTCGTAGACGGCCTTTGTCGCGGGGGCGGCGAATTTGCCGCCGAAGCCTACGTTCTCGATGAGCGCGATGGAGGCGATTTCGGGATTGTAGGCGGGCGCGTAGGCGACGAACCATGAGTGGTCTTTGTTTTCGCCCACGTCCTTGCCGAGCGAGACGACCTGAGCGGTGCCCGTCTTGCCCGCCACGTCGAAGCCCGCCATCTGCATCGCGCCGCCCGTGCCGCCCGCGTTCACCACCTGCCACATGCCTTCGACCACCATCCGGTGATGCTCGGGCGAGATGGGCACGACTTTCGGGTTCGGGCGCGACTGGTCGAGCGGCACGAACGTGCGCGCCTCGCGCGCGGGGCGATAGTCGAATTTGCCGGGTTCGCCCATGGCCGGAATGGCGCGCACCTCTTTGAGCAGGTGCGGCACGTAGAGTTGGCCGCCGACGCTGATGCCCGCAATCGTGCGCAGCATCGAGAGCGGAGTCATGTTCTCGTAAACCTGTCCGAAAGAGGCGAACACAGTGT
>DASPJG010000679.1:0-5205 GCA_035628755.1 Pyrinomonadaceae bacterium | reverse complement strand
GCGCACACCAGCCCCGCCGCCCCGCCCAGACACAGCACGCACAGGCACAACGCACGAAACAAGATCAGCTTAATCATCTGGAAACACGCCTCGAAAGGTTACTTCAGGAAAACCGTTGCGGAGAGTCGGCACGCGCAATCTTGCCGAATCCGCGCGCCATCGGTCAAGCACGGAAATTATAGATGGCAGCTATCTCGTCAAGCGTCTTTCTTGCAGTTTACCCCCGCTACCTGTACGATGCGCCGCGTTAGCCTTTGCACGCGGGAAGCCCATACGAAAAACCGGCTCATGCCCTCGACCCTCCAACGCGAAAATTCAGTGACAGCAGCGAAGCACGCAACCGCGAGAGTGATGCGCGAGCGCGAGCCGCAGTTGAAGCCCCCGCTGAAATGGGCTGGGGGCAAGCGTTGGCTCGCCCCCCTGATCCGGCCTTACTGGCAGCCTCACCAGCACAGGCGTTTTGTCGAACCCTTCTGCGGCGGATTGGCCGTAACGCTCGGGCTGCGTCCCGAGTTCGCCTTATTGAACGACGCCAATCCGCACCTGATCAATTTCTACGAGTGGCTCAAAAAACCCTTCCGCATCACTATTGATGCGCGCAATGACGAGGCCGTCTATTACACCAACCGGGCGCGATTTAATAAACTTATCAAGAACGGCAAAAGGCATAGCAGAGAGGCCGCACAGTTGTTCTACTATCTCAACCGCACTTGTTTTAACGGGCTATGCAGGTTCAACCAGAGCGGCGAGTTTAACGTGCCGTTCGGCACTTACGCGGCGAACCTCCGGTACGCAGAGCACTTCGATAAGTATCGCTCTCTATTCAGTTCGTGGCAGTTCACCAACCTCGATTTCGCGCAACTGGATATTGCCAGCGACGATTTCATCTACGCCGACCCGCCCTACGACGTGGAGTTCACCACCTACAGCAAAGGCGGATTCTCATGGGAGGATCAAGTGCGCACAGCCCTTTGGCTGGCCGCCCATCCCGGCCCCGTCATCCTGTCTAATCAGGCGACGCCGAGAATCAGAAAATTGTACCGGGGGCTTGGATTCAAACTTAGATTTTACGACGCGCCGAGAAGAATTAGCTGCACCGGAGATCGAACGAAGGCGCGCGAAGTCTTAGCTGTCAAAGGCATCTAAAGCTTCGAGGCCAAAGCGGGCAACGTCGCTCCATACGGTGAACTGTCGTTTGTGCAGAACGCATCGCCCCACAGCGAATCTCCCTTGAACTAACCGTTCCGGCAAGCAGCCCGCGCCTTGTCGTCCGCGCCGCGTGCGACGCCTCCGGGTTGGCAGATCGAGCGTGGCCGACTAAAATTATCTCTCCCCTCCCCGAACGAAAGGCGAGCGCGCGACGAACCGGGTTTTGTCGAAATGGAACTCGCGCTACGGCCTGAAGCCGCAGATGCCTTTCTTTCCTTCCCCGTGTTGATTGCCGCCTTATGACGTTCGACAAGAGAAATTTGTTTCTGATCTCCGCCGTCTCGCTGGCGACGCTGGCCTCCGTCGCGGCAATCGTCCCGCTCCGACCCGGCGCGAGCCGCGTCCTGTTTGCAGCGCGCACGCCGCCACCCCGACCCGCAAACGCGTCGCCTTCGCCAGCATCAACCGCCGGCAGCGCGCGTCTCACGGAAGTCGTCTCGACGGCGGAAACGACCGCGAGCGCGCCCGCTTTAGCGTCGCCCGCCGAAGAGCAGAACCGCGCGCTCAAAGACGGCCTGCGCTGGACGTTCGGCGGCAAGCGACAGCGCGGCTGGGCGATCTACGTGCCGCTGATCCAACAACTGATCGGCACGCAGGACGATGCCGCGAGCGCGGGCTTCGCCGCCAGTCTCGCGCGCTGGCAAAAACGTGAGGGACTCGCCGCGAGCGGCGTGCTCGACGAGGCCACCATGATGCGAATGATCTCGACGTGGCAGTCGCGCCGCCGCAGGGGCAGCACCTACCCGCAGCCCGAACAGCTTCTCACCGTTCCCGCCACGGAGTTCTGGGACCCGTCGCGCGCGGACGACTTGCGCAAAGTCGAACGCGAAACTTACGCCGCTTACAAACGCATGTTGGCCGCCGCCATCAGAGACCCCTCCGTGCAACTCGCAAGTCGCGGCGGCGAACTCGACGCGTCGGAGAAGTATTTGAAAATCATCTCGGCGTTTCGTTCGCGCGAGTATCAGGATCGCCTGCGCAAGTTGGAGCCGAACGCCGGGCGCGCCGCGCTCGCCGTCAACAGCCCTCATTTCACCGGGCGCGCGCTCGACCTCTACGTCGGCGGCGAGCCGACCATCACCAAAGACAGCAACCGCGCCCTCCAGACACAGACGCCCGCCTATCGCTGGCTCGTCCGCAACGCCGAACGCTTCGGCTTCTGCCCCTACTTCTACGAGCCCTGGCACTGGGAATACTGCGCGCCGTAACCGGGGATGAATTGTTAAGACGAGAAGGGCGCGGAGAGAATCTACTCTCTCCGCGCCCTTCTCGTCTTAACTTCGCGTCGCCGCGCGCCGTTACGCTGCGCGCCGTTTCGCCACGACTTTCTTCTTCGTCGCCGTCGAGCCGACGAGCGGCAACAAGCGACCGTCCGCGAGCGCGCGCCCCTCCATGATGCTCTCCACGCTCACGACGTATTTCTGCTTCGCGTTCACGCGTGCGAGCATCCGTTTGAGCGTCGCATCGTCAACTGCCGACGCGTCAACGCCGCTCGATTCGAGTTCGGCGCGCAACGCCGCGACCGTGTTCGTACCGCGCTCGTACACGTCCGGGTAGAGGTGCAGGTAGCCCCCTTCGACGACCTGCGTGTCGTAGTTGATGTCAACTATCAGCGGCTTGTCGAGTTTAGCCACGACCGTGTTCTTCGTGACCTTAGCGTTCGCGATCTTTTTCGGCGAGACGGCCACGGCGCGCGCCGCGATGATCTTTTCGGCCAGATCGTAGAGGTCTGTGCGGAGCATGCGGATGCAGCCGTGCGACACGAGATTGCCGAGGTCTGTCGTTGCCGCCGCCTGATGGATGAGGTAGCCGTAGCCGAGCGGGATTTTCAGTTTGCCGAGCGGGTTTCTGGGGTCGCTCGCGCGAATGACCTCGCCCGCCTTGATGCCCTTGCGCCCCGTCACCCACTCGCTGTTCGGCGGTATCCAATCCGGGTTCCAGATGATCTCCGACGCCTGTTTCTCGCCAATCGAGATCGGAAAATCTTTCTTCCCGACGCCGACCGCGTAACTTTTCACTTCCTTGCCGTTCTGCCACAGCGTCAGGCGAAAGGCCGGCACGTCAACCGTGATCTCGATGTCCGGCTCGCCCGCGACCAGCGCGGCGCGCTCAATCGTGCCGCCCGTAAACTTATCGGAACGAACCGACTCGTTCGAGCGATACGGCGACGCGAGCCGCTGCGCCTGCGCCGTGGTTACGCCAAACCAGACAGCCCCGGCTAACGCCACCAGCGTAATAATTTTTTTTGGTAGAAAACTCATCGTCAACTCTTTCTCCACACCTTTCGACTTAGCCCCGCGGCATTTGGCGAACGCCTTCTTTCAACACATGCGCGCTGGTCGGACGGTTATTGTTTGTGTGTCAGCCTGCCCGAATGGTTGCCTGTCAAATCGCCTCACTGCCCCGCGCGGTAGTATTTGATGCCGAAATAGATGGCCTGCGAGAGGCCGAGGAAGAGGCCGATGACCGCGCCGAAGAGTTCGATCTTGCGCAGGTGTTGCTGGGCGACGGAGAGAACGAGCGTCTCCAATTTTTCCACCGGGTAGTTTGAGACTTTGGTGCGGACGATCTGGCCGATGTCGAACTCTTTGATGGCGATGGGCAGGCGTTCGCGCGCGGCGGCGTTGATGCGTTCGGTGAGCGCACTGGTGGCGCGCGCGATGGTTTGTTCGGGCAGGTGGTCGCCGATGCGCCCGATGGGGGCGATGAGCAGGCGTTCGATCTGCGCGCTCAGGATCGCGTTGAGGGTGCGCGCCGTGTCCTCGCGCGCGAGCACGCCGAGCAGAGCTTTGGAGAGAAAATTTTTGAGGCGCGCGGCGGAGTCGGGGCTGGCGTGTTCGAGCAGCGCGCGGATGGTGTGCGGGCGGACGCGCGCGAGGGCGTCCGAAGTGTAGGCCGAGACGGTGTTGGAGAGTTCCGCGCCGCGCGCGATGGCGAGGATGCGCGCGGCGACGTGATCTTTGATCAGTTCCAACTTGTCGGGCGCGATGGTGCCGACGAGTTCGTTGATGGGACGCGCGAGCACGTTGTCGATCATCGAATTGAGAAACGTCTCGGCCTCGGCGGCAAACGCCTCGCCGCGCAGAAATTCCTGCACGCGGCGCGGCAGCGTCTTGTTGACCATTTCGTCAACTTCGCCGTGGATGCGCTCGCGCGAGACGAAGATTTTCTTGAAGAAGCCGAGTTGGGCGTAATACTCGTCAACCTCGCGTTTGATGAGCGCGCCGATTTGCGTGCGCGTCTTCTTGTTGGACGCGATCTCGGCGAGGTGTTCGGCGATGGGGCCGAGTTGGGCGTCAATGCGCTCTTTGATGATGGCGACGGCGTCGGGCGTGAACACTTCGGCGAGCGTGGCGCGGCTGTGGGCGAGTTCTTCGACGCGCGCGCTGACGAAATCGCGCACCTTCCCCTCGAAGCTGCGCTCGTTGACGATGCTGTGAAGCCGACTTTCGATGAACCCGACGATCTGCTCGTAAGTGTCGTCGTTGAGGGCGTCGCTCAGGCGGCGCGCGAGCAGTTCGTCAACGCGGCGATCAATGAAGGCGTTGACGGCGGCGGCGGTCTCTTCGCTGCGCAGGATGCCCGCGACGTAATCGGCCACGCGCAGTTCGAGCGCGCTGATGGCATCGAGGACGGGCGCGCGCACGGCGGCGGGCAGGGCTTCGATGAAAGAGTTGCGCGGCGTATCGAGCAGGCCGCGCGTGTAGGTCGAGATGAGGTCGTCAACTTTGCGGCGGAAGAAATCGGTCTCGAAGAGCGCGTCGGTGATGGTGTCGTGCGAGACGAGTTCATTGCCGACGGCGTTGCCGATTGTTTGTGCGAGCCGTTCGCGGTGGCGCGGGATCATGCCCTGCGGCCAGATGGTGAGGCCGAAGAGTTTGACGGCGCGATGCGGGCGAAACAGCATGCGCACGGCGAGCCATGCCGCGCCATAGCCGTGAACGGTGGCGAAGATGACGAGAAATAACAGTTCTAGAATCTGCTGACGGGTGATGG
>DASPJG010000678.1:0-2867 GCA_035628755.1 Pyrinomonadaceae bacterium | reverse complement strand
GCTGGCTGTTCTACGCAACCGATTTTCTGACGCACACGCACATCGGCACGGGCACGGTCTGCGACCGTATGCTCGACCACTTCACGCTGGCGGGCGACCCACACCCCGTCACGCGCGCGCGTTATGACTGGCAGGTTTACGACCCGGCGCGCAAAGAGAAGGGCGGCGTGCGCTGGCACACGGTCGAAGGGCCGTTCGTCCTGCGCCGGAAAAATCTCTACTACCAGATGTTCAGCGGCGGCAACTGGCAGAACCTGACCTACGGCGTGAGCTACGCCGTGAGCGACCGCGTGGCGCGCGAGGACGAGTGGGAGCAGGCGGCGGACGGAGCGCGTGTGCTGCCCATCCTGCGCACAATCCCGGAGAAAGTCATCGGCCCCGGCCACAATTCGGTCGTGCGTGCGCCGGATAACCGGCAGTTGTTCTGCGTCTATCATCGCTGGGACGGCGAGCGCGGGCGCGTCCTCGCCATCGACAGGCTCGACTGGGTGGGCGAGCGCATGACCGTGCTCGGCGCGACGACGACCCCGCAGGCCGCGCCGCTCGCGCCGACCCTCAAGGGTTTTTCCAGCGAGCGCGAGGGCGATTTGGGCGAGGGTTGGACGTGTGAGGGCGACGGGCTTTGGCGCGTGCGCGCGGGCGAGGCGCGACAGGAAGCGGCAACAGCGGTCGCGGCTTCGGCGCATTGCGAGGCGGACGGGTCGAGTTTCGTTCTGGAGGTGAGCCTGCGCGCGCTCGGAGAGCCTGATGCGGCGAGCGCGTTCGGCGTCGCGCTGGCGAAGGACGGGGAGCGCGCCCTGCAATTTACGATTGAGCCGGGAGCGAACGAAGCGCGCCTGAACTGGCTGGCGACGGACGGCGCGCGGGCGGAGACGCGCTTTGCGCTGCCCACAGATTTCGAGCCGCGCGCCCTGCACCTGCTGCGCGCCGAGATTGACGGGAGACACGCGACTATTTTTCTTGACGAAAGAGTCGTGCGCTGGCAAGGTACGCTGAACGCCGCGCCGGATCGGGTCGCGCTCGTCACGGAGGGCGGGGCGGCGGCCTTCAAAGGGTTCGAACTGACAACGGGGTGGGAAGAACTTTTCATGCAGCCGGAGCGGTCGCTGGGCGAACGCGGCTGGCAGCAGGCGGGCGAAGCGTGGCAGTTAAGAGATAACCTGCTGCGCTTCGACGATGCGGAAGGCCGCGACCACCGGATAATCACCAGAGCATTACCGCTGGAGTCTTACGAGTTGGTGGTCAACGTGCGGCTTGAGCGCGAGCGTTCGCGCGGCGAGGGCTGCTACGGCATCTGCCCTGCCTCCGGCGCGAAAGATTTTGCTCCGCTGCTGACGGTCGAGCGCGAGGGGAAGGGCGACAACTGGCGACTCGTCGCGCGCAATCTCGAAACGGACGCGCTCGAAACTGGTTCGATAGTGGAAAGCTGGCCGCTTCCCGCGTCGTTCGACCCGTTCGTCATGCAGCAATTTCGCTTCCGCAAACAACATGGGAGGCTCTCCATCGGGTGGGAAGCCACGCCGCTCGGCGACACCAACATCACCACAGAGGCCACCGGCGTCGGCCTCTACGCGCACCGCGCCGCCGTTGTCTTCGACATGGTGCGGGTCACGAAGATTCGTGAATCGTGAATCGTGAATCGTAAATAGAAAAAATCGCTTTTCACTATTCACGATGTACGGTTCACGATTCTCTGCTTTTAGCTTATGAATGAATTGATACTGGGAACGAGGCCGGAAGACTTCATCTGGGCGAGCGGCGTGGAGGACACGTTCGTGCCGCAGGTGAAGGCGGGGCATCGCGCGCTCGACGAATATCAGTTGATGGGACACTACGAGCACTGGCGCGAAGACCTCGCGCTCGGGCGCGAACTCGGCATGCGCGCTTTGCGCTGGGGCGTGCCGTGGTATCGCGTCGAGCCGGAGCCGGGCGTGTTCGATTGGCGTTGGGCGGACGAAGTGCTGCCCTACATGATCGAGGAACTCGGCATCACGCCCATCGTTGACCTGATGCACTACGGCTGCCCGATGTGGCTGAAGAAGGAGTTCATCAGCAAGGACTACGTGCGCTCCGTCTCGAACTACGCCTCGGCCTTCGCGCGCCGCTACAAGGATTTGGTCAAGTGGTACACGCCCCTGAACGAGCCGATTGTCAACGCCCTGATGTGCGGCAAGCGCGGCCTGTGGCCGCCTTACCTGCGCGGAGACGGGGGCTACATCCGCATCATGCTGCAACTCGTGCGCGGCATCCTCGCCACGGTCGAGGCGATCAAGGAGATTGACCCGCTCTCGATCATGGTACACGTCGAGGCGACGGGCTTGAGCCGCGCCATCCGGCAGGACTTGGAATCAACTGCCGTCGAGGAGCAGCGGCGCGGCTACCTCGCTTACGATCTGCTCGTCGGCAGCGTCACACCCGATCATCCGCTCTTCCCGTGGCTCATCCGCAGCGGCGCGAGCATAGACATGCTCGACGAGATCGCGCGCCATAAAATCCCGCTCGACGTGCTCGGCATGAATTTCTACCCGCAGTGGTCAACGCAGCACCTCTACGTTGACCAGAAAGGGCGGCTCGCCTACCGCGCGCACGAGGAGGACGGCGCGGGCTTTGCCGCCGTCATCAACGATTATTACCAACGCTACAAAGCGCCCGTCATCATCACGGAGACGAGCGCGTTCGGCTCGGAGGAGTTGCGCGCGCGCTGGTTGAAATCGTCTATCGAATCGGTGAAATACCTGCGCGGCCAGCGCGTCCCCGTCCTCGGCTACACCTGGTTTCCGATGTTCACGATGCTTGACTGGCGTTACCGTCACGGCCAGGCGCCGCTCGAACACTACCGTCTCGAACTCGGCCTCTACCGCCTGAGC